>CAZPPD010000594.1:0-4292 GCA_964588185.1 uncultured Alcaligenaceae bacterium
GAGGATGATGGAACTCGGGCAAACATCGGAGGACTGCCAACAGTAGGGGAAACCCCGCCCCCCAACTTTGGCCAGGCTCCGGAACCGTTGCCGGAACCTTCCACCAACCCGCTCTTTATTCAGGCACAACAAAATATTCCCAGCAGCCAACCGGAAACCAGAGAGCCGGAATTTACCTCCGTACTACAACCGTTCCAAGGCAGCGCTTTTGCAACCGGAATTGCTAACAGCCATGCTGAGATTGGGCCGATGGCTTTAGCCGAAGCACCGGATGGGACCATTTTCGTTAGCGGCGGTGCAGCCCGCAACCAAATCTTCAAGTTCGAGCTGGAAGGTGGAGTTGCCGGCGATCCATTCGTAGAACTCGATGTTCCGGTGTTTAACCTGGCATTTGATCAGCAAGGACGTCTGTGGGCAACCACAGGCGGCGGTCCACTTCTTGAGCTTAATCCGGAAACCGGGGACATTGTCGGCACCTATGGCGACGGGGTCACCATGGGTTTAGCCATCGATCCAAATCCGGATTCCGAGCTGATCTACGTCGGCACGGGGAATGGAGTCGAGATTTTTGATCCCGCCACCGGTAGCTTCGATCTCTACAGCCGTGATGGAAATCTTCGGGTCGGCAGTCTGGCTTTCGATTCCGATGGAGATTTATGGGCAACAACCTGGCCCGACCGAACACAGGTTGTTCAGTTCAACGAACGGGCTCGAGCCGAAATCCAGTTGACTTCCGAATACCCAGTGGACTCCTTAGCTCTCGGTCTCCCGGGAACCAGCTTGCAAGGGCTACTCTTCATAACTCACAATAGCGGCGAAGATGGTTCGGAACTGACCATGGTGGATGAAGTTACCCGTCAAGCTGTTCCTCTGGCAACGGGTGGAACTCGAGGTGACAACGTTATCACTACCACTAATGGGCGGATCTTGGTTAGCCAGTCCAATCAAGTGGATGTTCTTAATCCCATCACTAACCCTTCCGTTGTTGCTACCAATCCACCGCATCAAACGGTCATTCCACTCCCCTTACCTACTATTTCTGTCATATTTGATCAGGACATGTTGGTGGGCTCGGGAGAAGGTTCAGTAACCAATCCCGACAACTACGAAATCACCAATTCAAGCGGAGAGGTTTTATCAATACCTCAGGTGGCCTACAATCCAAAGACGCGAACTGCATTTTTGCAAGTTCCGGGGCTTACTCCGGATGATTACAGCCTCATGATCCACAATACAATACGCAGTTCGGTAGGCTTCCACTTGATCGCACCGTTCGAGGTTGAGTTTACTGCGGTGAGTGATTTTACTCCTTTAGTGGACTTTGAATTTTCCGGTACCCGCTTCGACCACAGCGAACAAACTGTATCCTATGAGGTGGAAATAACCAACACCTCCGATGTAGACTTAGTAATTCCCATTCTGTTGGCACTTGATCCCAAGCGGGCAATAACCGGGCTTCCACGTGAAGCTCAGAGCCTGACGGAAGATGGACGCTGGCTCATTAGTTTGGACGAAAACATGCCCGCCAACGGAGTGACCTTAAAGCCTGGCGAAAGCACAACTGCACATACGATCCGGATCTTGTCTCCTGACTTTATCAAGTCCGAGTACGACTATTCGGTGATTGCTCTGGCTACTGAAAACCAAAAACCCATTGTAACTAGCGATCCCGTCCTTCAGGTTAATGCAGGTGAAGCGTACTCTTATCTGATCGATGCCTTTGATCCCGATGGGGTCGGCTTGACCTACCTCCTCTACAACGGCCCAACCGGCATGACCGTTGATCCGCTGACCGGTGAGGTTACCTGGTCTACCTCAACCGACAGTCCTGCTTTGGCAGATGTGGTCCTTTACGTGTTCGACCGTCGAGGCGGATTTGAAACCCATGAATGGACCATTGAAGTTGTCGGTGGCAACTCGGCTCCAGTCTTTGGAGATTTGCCTACGGCCGTTCAACTGGCCGAGGGCGAAGAATGGGAGATTCCAATCGCTGTAACCGATCCCGATGGGGATCAATTAATATCCTGGGCCGATGAATTGCCCGCCGGTGCTACCTTCGATCCAGCTACCCAGACCTTCTTCTGGTCAGTCGGTTATCAAGCGGCCGGTACTTATCCCGATGTCAGCGTATTTGTTACCGACGGCGTGAATATCATCCGCCATCCGTTTGACATCCTGGTCGCTCCGACGAATCAAGCTCCGACGATTGACCTACCTGCTGACCGGACGCTACTTGAGGGTGACCTGATTGTTCTGAATATCCCCGGAAGCGACCCGGATGGTGATGAAGTAACCTTTACCTCGGACGCAATACCTGAAGGAGCCGTTCTTGATCCCAATACCGGTCGCTTTGAATGGACTCCGGGATTTCATCAAGCAGGGGATTACACGGTGCCGATCACGGTCGAAAGCGATGGTCTTTCGGCGATTGCCACTATCACCTTCCATGTCCTCAATGCCAATGCTGCTCCAATCTTTGTCCAACAAGCAAACTGGAAGATCAGTGAAAATCAGGAAACCACCTTTACCATTCCGGCTATCGATCCCGATAATCCCGATTACGTTTTGCCGACTATTCTCCCTGATCCGCTGGGACAAACTCCACCGGTAACGTATAGCATCGAAGGTCTTCCGGAAGGTGCCACTTTTGTCCCCGAGACTGCCACCTTCTCTTGGACACCGGATTATACTCAAGCTGGAATCCACTATGTAACGGTCACTGCCGTGGATGATGGAAACGGTACGGGAGAACCGTTGACCTCCTCTATCACCTTCCCCATCACGGTCACCAATGTAAACCAAACACCAGAAATTACGGAAATCGACAACCTTTCCGTTGACCGAGGTCAAATCTTGGAGTTCCCGGTCTCGGCTATCGACGAAGACGGCAATCCCATAATTCTGACGCTCAGCAATGAGGCAGCCGGAATACCTCTGCCTTCGTTTATCTCCTTCACGGATAATGGCGATGGTACTGGATTAATTCTGCTCACTCCAGGTGCCGGAGACCGGGGCGATTATCCCGTCATCCTGACCGCCAGTGATAACGGAGATGGTCAGGGATCTGCGAACATCCAATCGGACACCGAAACATTTAACATAAAAGTTATTTCCGACAACGATCCTCCGGTCCTTCCTCCTATCGCCAATAAAGTCGCCCTAGTTGGGGAATCATTTCTGTTTGATCTACAAGCCAGCGACCTGGATCAGGAAAATCTGACTTTCACATTGGATACCGTTCCATCTGTTGGAGCGACAATTACGGAAGATGATGTCTTCTACGGTAAGGCAACTATTGAATGGACCCCTGCAGCAGGTGAGGAAGGAGTTTATGACTTCACGGTTTCCGTCCAAGATGAAGGCAATGATGGTCTCACTAGTCCTCTTGTAGCAACCCAAACCTTCCAGGTTACCGTTCGCACCAGCAACCAGGTTCCTACGATTGATCTGGTTACCGATCCCACCATTGATGAAGGCCAACAGTTAACCCTAGATCTGGTCGGGACAGACCTTGATGGCGATGCTCTGACCTGGTCAACAACCAGCAACCTGCCTGCGGGTGCAACCCTGGATCACATTTCCGGGCAATTTGCTTGGACTCCTACCTTTGACCAAGCCGGCAGCTACCCGGTCACCATCTTGGCAAGTGATGGCCGGGATTCCGCAGAAGTGTCCTTCACAATAGAAGTCACCAATGTCAATCGCGCTCCTCGGTTGGTTCCTGTGCCCGATCAGTCCGGGCGGGAAAATGCTGAGCTGGAATTCACAGTTACAGGTGGAGACCTCGATGGCGGAGACTTGACTCTCGTCGCTTTGAATCCCCCCGAGGGTGCCTTCTTTGATTCGGAATCCGGGTTATTCCGGTGGACACCGAATTTCGACCAAGGCAAGGATTACTTGCTGGACTTTGAGTTGACCGACGAGGAAGGTGCCAAGGACACCCTTACCGTTACGGTAGTCATTGATAATGTTAATCGTCCGCCTCAACTAACCACATCCTACAACCAGGCACAAATTGGCCACCCATATCAATCAGTTAATCGCCAAAAAACAAGCGGCTCTCAAACATTTTTTGATGAATGAGCACGGTGCCTTTTGCTTGTACGGCCGTAACCAATACAATACTCAGTAAGTCGGGGGTAAAGCCTGGCCAGGGAGCATCCGATACCGTCATGATGGAGCCATCAATGAACGTTTGGATTTCATAGGGGTCTTGTTGAGGAATATAAATATTATCTGCACGATATTCCATCTGTATACCCAAACGTTGGAAGACCATAGGTATGATGCCT
>CAZPPD010000595.1:0-4284 GCA_964588185.1 uncultured Alcaligenaceae bacterium
CCTTCCGGGAGCCAGTAGGGTTTCTTAGCGTTGGCCTCATAATTCCTTCGGACCACTTCCTCATCGGTAGTGTATGGAGATTTGAGAGGCGGTTTTAGCGGTAGAGGGATCTCATCCATCCGGTAGGCGGTTCCCGGTGCTGCGATTCCCTGAGGTGCCGTAGTAATGTGAACCCGGGCTAGTTTGCTGGTGTGTGTAATATGGGGATCCAACACAATCGTCGGGATGCGCTTCAAATGGTTAATCGCCGGTTGCGGCATGGTTCCGCCGGGGTCTGCTCCTATGATGAACGCCGCGTCGCAGTCGCCGCGAACCAGAACATCCACCGTGGAGAACTCGCCGGGGTTGTAGCGCGGATAGCCGCGATTGAAGGTGATGCCAAAGGGATAGCCGGTTTGCCAGCGCATGATGACATCGGCTCCGGTGACATTGCCGTGACCCCGCATCGGCATGGCTACAAACTTGGTAAAGGCATTCATTTCCGCGGCCAAGGTCAACAAGGCCGCACTGTTCATGTGCTTTCCGCGGGTCATCGACAAGCCCATGCCAAAGAACATGCAGCCGAACTTTGCGGCTTTCATGCGTTTGACCAGGTCTTCCAATTGGTCGCGACTTATCCCGGTCTCGGCAATCTGATCATCGCTGACTTTTTGGTCTTTGATCAAGGCACGCAGGATAGTGATCAGTTCAAAATCCTTGCCGGGTCTTACTTGCAAGAAGATATCGGAGGCTTTGACGCTTTTGGTTTCGCGGATGTCGACTAAGACCATCGTTCGATCTTTGCGGCCGCGCGGCAGAAATTTACTTTTCTGCATCAGAGTATACTTGGTGAAATGCCGTGGATGGCACTCAGCTGGATTGCCTCCCCAGTAGATAATGAAGTCCGCGCGGTTCTTGACCTCGCCCAACGTGCACGAAACCTTGCCACCCAACTGGGCGGCGATTTCGGTTGGACCGTGTCACAACGAGGTGTGACTGTCAAGCAGCCCTCCCAACTGGTCCGCCAAGGCCGCGCATTCTTTCTGAGCCTCACAAGTGGTATTGCTCATTCCATAGATGAGCGGCATGTCGGCTTCATGGAGAAAAGTGGCGGCAGCTTCGATGGCTTCGTCGAGCGTCGCTTCTTTGCCGTCGATCAAGGCATCGGGGTATTTTTTTTCGACGGTGTGATTAAGGAACCATGCGGTGCCCAGGACACAAGCCTTTTTGGCCTTATGAATCCGAACATCATCATGGTGGAGTTGGATGTCGTCACAAACACATCCACAGAAAGTGCAAGTTGCATTATCTATTACTTCAAGAGTCATCAAACTTCCCGGTTGTTGCCGAAGGATTATACCTTCTACTTCCATTCGTCGTGACCCAAGTGGGCAACAACTTGTTGCCGGCAGTTCACCTTAAGCCGCGACTGAGTTATTGGTCATTGCAAGAAGTGTCATCCGCACCGGATGACGGAACGGTAAACGTTCAGCCTAAAGCACGTCCGCGATTACTGCCGCGGACCCGGCGGGGCATATAACGCCCTTCTTCGACTTCCGTCCATGCTGCAAGATCCGCTGAATCCCTTTCGGTGTAGAAATGAGGGCTTTGCGGTCCGTTTATATCCTTTTGGGCTTCGTTAAAAGCTGCCATAATTTTACCTTTCGACAAGTAATCCCAACTTTGGGAAATCAAAGGGGCACTACTTCCACTTCCCAGCCTTTGGACATCGGCATTCCAGTTCCATCCGTGTTTCCGCCCATCAGTTTACAAGTTGGCGGACCATAAGGGACAAATATCATTCCCAAAGGAACCTTGCCCGCCTCGCAACGGAAGGAATCTTCCCCAAACTCGCTGCGAATTAAAACCGTTTGCCCTTCCGTCAAACCAATCTCCGCCATGTCCTCCGAGGCCATAGTTACCGTGCTGGTGTGTGCCTGATACTCTTCCGTTTCTTTCCCAACATTGATTAACGTCCCTTGCTTTGAAGTACGGGAGGCGTTGAGAATGAAACGTTTCTGGGTCATGGTTTTGGTTGGGGAAGAATAATCAGGAAGGAATGCAATTAATCCATAAGAGTATGTTACCAGAAGGGTTTTACCTTGTCCAGATGGTGGATATGGAGCCTTAATGGGGTATTTCCACTTCTCATCCACGGAATCCTGCCTCCATCCATCCTCCGCTATATTGATAGCCTGAGATGCCGAGCTTATAATCAAAGCCATGATTGACGTGACCCAGATACTCCACCAAATTGAATCGGGCGATCCCTCGGCATCCGAGCAGTTGTTGCCATTGGTTTATGAGGAGTTACGGAAGCTGGCGGGGGCAAAGTTAGCCCACGAGAAGCCTGGGCAAACCCTGCAGGCAACCGCCTTGGTTCATGAGGCCTATTTGCGGCTTGTGGACGTAAAAAAAACACAGAATTGGGATTCGCGAGGCCACTTCTTTGCCGCGGCAGCAGAAGCCATGCGGCGGATTCTCGTGGAGCAGGCTCGTAAGCGGAACCGGCGGCAAGCAAATGTTGGTTCCCAGATTTCCTTAGAAGGGCTTGCACTTGGAACGGCGGATCCAGACGAACACTTGCTGCAATTAGAGGAAGGGTTGCAGAAACTCGAGAAACACAATCCCGGTGCCGCATCCGTGGTCAAACTGCGTTTCTTTGCCGGGATGACCACCCAACAAGCTGCCGATGCGTTGGGCCTGTCGCTGCGGACCGCCGAACGGAACTGGACGTTTGCTCGTGCCTGGCTTCATCGCGAACTCGAGCAACCCACCGAAGAGCCAACAGCCTAATTCGAAATAAATCGCTGAAAATCTTGGGGGGTCGCGTTTTCGTGTCGCATTCCATTTCAGACAGTAACCAACCGATCCGTTTGGGGAGCAATTTCATGACGGATACTTAAGATCGTGCCAGAGCCTGTTTTTGAACGCCCTGGAAATAAACACCGAAGTGAACGCACCGATTACATTTGATATTAAATTCACAAAAGGTTTCGTTTCAAAAAATCTTTGGGAAATAAGGGATAGGTGTTTCGTGTAACCTTAGTAAGTTTCCCCCCCTCGCTTTAGATTATTTCCATCACCAATTACAGACTTAAAAGAAAATTTTTTGTAACCTTTCCGAACGCTTGCTTTTGGTAGTGGTGGAGACGATAACTGACATTCACTACGAAAGGCAAGAACCATGAATGCAACCTCTGTTTGTCCACGCTGCGGCAAGGAACTGACCGGCGACGCGCCCCAAGGCATGTGTCCGGAATGTCTGTTAAAGGCGGCGATACCAAGCGAGGCGGAAACGTCGCCACCCCGCGACCCACGGGCTACGTTGACGCCGGCAGAGGCCAACGGGCCGGGAGCTGGCGCTCGTTTGAAGTACTTCGGCGATTATGAACTCCTGGACGAGATTGCTCGCGGCGGGATGGGGGTGGTGTGGAAGGCTCGGCAGACAAGTCTGAATCGGGAAGTGGCCGTCAAAATGATCCGAGACAGTGCCCTCGCCGGTTCCAAGGAGGTCGAACGTTTTTTGCGGGAGGCAGAGGCGGCCGCGAACTTGCAGCATCCCAATATTGTGGCGATTCACGAGGTGGGCGAGCACGATGGGCAGCACTATTTCTCGATGGACTATGTGGATGGCCGCGATTTGGCCGCTATCGTCAAAGAGGGGCCGCTCGAGCCGTGGGTGGCCGCCCGCTACGTCAAGACAATCGCCGAAGCCATTCACTACGCTCATCAACGCGGTACTTTGCATCGCGATCTGAAGCCACAAAATGTGCTCATCGACGCCGACGATCAGCCCCGCATCACGGACTTCGGACTGGCGAAGATCATGAAAGAGGACTCCGGATTGACCCACACCGGAGTGGTCATGGGCAGTCCGAGCTACATGTCGCCGGAACAGGCGGCCGGCCGGAACGACGAAATCGGTCCCGCCAGCGATGTCTATTCTCTCGGGGCAATGCTCTACGAGTTGCTGACGGGTCGGCCGCCATTTCGTGGGTCGACAGCAGCGGCAACTATGCGCGAGGTCATGGAAGCCGAGCCGGTCCCACCGCGACGGATCAAGAGCGACGTTCCACCCGATCTGGAGACAATTTGCCTGAAGTGTTTGGAGAAATCACCCCCGGCCCGTTATCCGACGGCTCGATCGCTCGCCGAGGACTTGGGACGTCACCTAAGCGGGGAACCAATTCAGGCCCGCCCGGTTGGAGTCGTCCGCAAGGCAACGAACTGGGCACGGCGAAATCCCAGCACTCTGGCGGGATTGGCTGCCCTGGTCATTGTCGCTCTTGCATTTGGCGTGTT
>CAZPPD010000596.1:0-4276 GCA_964588185.1 uncultured Alcaligenaceae bacterium
TGCGACACCTGGATCCGCAACTTCATTGGCCGAGTACGCAAACCGGAAAAGCGGCCAGGTCGAGAGCCTGGTGATGTAGTTTGTGGGTTCGACTCCCACCTCGGCTATCTGGAACTGAAAACTGGATTTGGTCTACAGGTGCAACCGGCTGCATACCTCTCTCGTAAAGAGGAGGACTGGGTTCGATTCCCAGGTGGACCTCTATATGTGGTTCGAAATTGAAAACTGAAAACTCTTTATTGCCGCTTTGGTGTAGTGGGTCGCACACTTGTTTGAAGCACAAGGAGTCCTGGTTCAATTCCAGGAGGCGGCACTGGATCCCTGATGGTGAAACGGACAATCACACCTCGCTTCTAACGAGAAGTTCCGGGTTCGAATCCTGGTCGGGGAACTAACTATGGGGACGCATGTACCAAGGGTTGGCGAGATTGCCTTGCAAGCTATCTGAGATGGGTTCGATTCCCATCGTCTCCACTTTGACCGGTCTTGTCAAAAAAACAGGGAAGATCAAGGCCCAGACAATAGCTCTTCCAGGTCATCCGAACTGGCACCCATGAACCCAACTTTAATTCCGGCTTTTTGTAGTGCACTGGTTGCTTTGCCATTAATGATGAGGAGCATGAGCAACCCGATACAAGGTAATAACACGGAGATGACCCACAACCAAAGTGGCTCAAGTCGTAATGCTTTCCCAACGCCGATAAGTGCAATTAGCTGCAAGACACCCATCACGATTACGGCGCCAAAATAGAGTATGGAAAGTCCTATACCAGCGGCTTGTTGTACCTGTCGATTATTGGCATTGGGCGAGAATAAGCCTGTCAGGGAAAAGAAGAAGATCATAAACAATATGGATATGCCAATTATCGCTAAAAGGCGCTTTTGGTTCTTGCCTATCTCATAAAGTTCTTGGTTGGAATATTTGCCTTTCTTTCGAATGGGCGGGCCGGGATAAGGTTGCTGGTAATGCTGCTGTGGTCCTTGTTGAAACTGACCTGGAGCGGGTTGCCCGGGGTTTGGCGGACCGCCTTGATATTGGCCCCCTTGCATGGGTGGCGGTGGTTGCTGCGGTGGGAAAAGGTCCGGGATGGAACTTGCCAAAGCCCAATTCGCCGTACCCTGTTGAAAGACATGGTCGCTGGGAAGTAATTGTCCATTGCCGGCCATTTCCCGGAGTTGTTGAAAACTAACCGGGCCGGATTGTTGGCCCGCTCGAGCGTAGTACCAGATATCAGACATCGGTGAGTCTCAGTTGTAAATAATGATTGGGAATTACGACATCATAATAAAAGATAGGGATCTGTATTTGGAAAGCTACAGATTATCTTAGCCATACCGCTCAATCAAGCGAACAATGGGTATTATCTAATGCAAATTAAGTGTCAAATTTTCCGACGGAAGGTAGCCGGATAACGGTTCGCCGGGCTGCCTTGGAAACGCAGTTCTCGCTGGCGACCAGCGTGATGAGGGTTCGACTCCCTTGCCTTCCGCTCTTACTCCCCGATGGTGAAAGGGACATCATCTCTCGCTTCGAACGAGAAGTTCCGGGTTCGATTCCTGGTCGGGGGATTTAGTAGCTGGATTTGCCGGAATTCAGCCTCGCATCAAGAAACTTAAGTCCCGTGGTCTAGCGGCAATGACAACTCCCTTACAAGGAGAAAAGCGGTGGTTCGAGTCCACCCGGGACTACTCGGCTGAATTCTGGTGGCGGAAAAGGGTCAGGTACATTTAGTGCCAAGCACCCGTAGGGCCGTTCCGGCTAAATGTTCCTGACCCCTTTTCCGCCACACAAACGGAGGAGCAACCCGACTGGCGACGGGAACCGGCCGCTACCCGGTCGTGCTATTGCAGCCTTGTGGGTTCGACTCCCACCTCTTCCGCTTCTGCTTGATTGTGGAAAGGCGTTTTATTTGGCGGCTGAATTCTGGGGAATCCAGCTACCAAAATACTTTTGCTGTCTGTGGTGTAGCGGTGTCTGCATTCGGTATTGTGACTGCCGAGGTGGTGGGTTCAATTCCCCCCGGACAGCCTTTTACAGGAGTGTGCTCCTGGGAGAGCAAACGGTCTCCAAAGCCGCCAGACAGGGTTCGAATCCTTGCACTCCTGCTGAATCGTTGCCGAGTTGAAAATCAATATCCTCGAGGTGTACCGGAAAGCATCCGACCCCGCGAAGGTCGTGGACCAGGTTCGATTCCTGGCGAGGATACTTCACTTCGATTTGAGTATTGGCATTTCCCATTCTCCATCCAAGGGTTAAATTCTCCATCCCAATCCGGAAATTTGGTAGCCTTCCTCTACGTCAAATCCATATCTTCTCAAAAGTTACTATTTAGTTTCTTCAGGCAGGGGGGATATGAGCATGAAAAAGGCCCTTTTCTGGTTAAAGGCAATTTTGATTGGCGGAGTTATCCTGGGAATTGTCGTGATAACAGGTTCTCACATCACAGCTCTACAGCAAAAAATCTACTATAGTGGAATCACTTGGCCTGAGCCTAAAGTAGTCGACCCGGGGCCGGTTGGAGGACCACCTTCCGATGCCATCATTCTGTTTGACGGCAAAGATATGTCTCAGTGGGAAAACGGCGATCGTTGGAAAATCGAAAATGGGGAAGCCATCTCCGCCTGTGGCGTTCGCACCAAGCAGGTATTTGGGGATTGCCAGTTGCACCTGGAATATGCCACTCCGAATCCTCCTCGAGGGAATGGGCAAGGAAGGGGCAACAACGGCATCAAATTGATGGGACGTTACGAGATTCAAATCCTGGATTCTTATCAGAATAAAACCTACCTGGACGGAATGAACGCCGCCATTTACAAGCAACGCCCGCCCATGGTAAACGCTTGCCGCAAACCGGGGGAATGGCAAACCTACGATATCATTTTCGAAGCTCCCCGTTTCTCCAAAGACCGAAAGCTGGAGAAGCCCGCCTACATTACGGTGTTCCACAACGGAGTTCTTGTTCACAATCATGTGGAGTTGTTGGGCCGGACGGCTTACAATGTGGCACCAAAATATTTCCCACATCGAGCCAAAGAACCTTTAGTGTTGGCACATCACGGCCAGCCGGTAAAATTCCGCAACATTTGGATCCGCGAGTTCAAAGAATTAGTTGGTAAACGCGAAAAGGGAAAATAAGTATTCTTTCCTTCTCTGGAGGTCCATATCCATGAAAGCAGCCTACATCGAGAAAACCGGAGAAACTGATGTGATCCAGTATGGCGATTTACCCAAGCCTTCCCCCAAAGAGGGAGAAGTACTTGTCAAGGTTTCCGTCTCTGCCTTGAACCCAGTAGATACGTACATCCGGGCCGGTGTCATTCAAATGTCACTGCCAATGCCTTTTATTCCGGGATGCGATTTGGCCGGAATAGTAGAGGCGGTTGGGCCAAACGTTACCCACTTCAAAGTCGGCGACCGTGTTTGGGGAACAAACCAGGGGTTACTTGGCCGCCAAGGGACCTTGGCGGAATTTGCTTGTGTCGAAGAAGGATTCTTATACCCTACTCCGGATGGCGTGGAAGATAGAGATGCGGCTTCGGCATCGCTCGTTGGAATAACTGCCCACTTGGGTCTCTTCCGCGATGCCAAACTGCAATCGGGAGAGTCGGTATTTGTCAACGGGGGGACTGGCGGAGTTGGTTCCCTGGTCGTGCAAATGGCCAAAGCGGTCGGGGCCAAGGCCATGGCGACTGTTGGCTCCCAGGAAAAAGCTGATCTTTGCAAGCAATGGGGAGCCGACAAAGTTGCCAATTACAAAACGGATGATGTCGATGCTGCCATCAAAGAATTCACCGGCGACCATGGTGTCGACGTTTGGTATGAAACCCAGCGGGAGCCTGATTTCATGCGGACCGTTCCATTGATGGCACCTCGTGGGCGCATCATCATAATGGCCGGCCGCCAAGCGCAACCCACCTTCCCGGTTGGCCCCTTTTATGTAAAAGGGTTGTCTCTACATGGCTTTGCCATGTTTAATGCCACCAAGGAAGAGCAACAAACTTGCGCCGAGGACATCAACCGCTGGTTGGCGGAGAAGAAACTGCACGTTCCGATTGGGAAGACTTTTCCTTTGTCCGAGGCTGCTCGAGCTCATCAGTTCCTGGAAGAAAATACGCTCGGTGGAGCCGGGAAATTGATTGGCAAGGTAATTGTGGAAATAGGAAACTAGAGCTTCCAATAACCGTTAGGTTCCATTTCAACCCAAGGCGGTCGAACCGCAACCAAAGAACAGAGAGGTTTCACAGAATAAAATTCCGGGGCAATATTTAGCCACCG
>CAZPPD010000597.1:0-4273 GCA_964588185.1 uncultured Alcaligenaceae bacterium
TGGATTTCAGCTCGAGGAAATTCCACCCGGAGTGGTAATCAGCGATGTCAAACCAAACACGCCCGCAGCCACGGCTTTGCTGAAAACCGGCGACGTTATTACGCATGTAAACGATCACTTTGTCAAAGACCCGGCAACATTTTACAATCAATTACGGAACATTCGCGGACCGGTTGAATTCACCCTGATCAGTCTGGAAAAAGGCCAACCCGGGCCAAAGGTAACCATAAATAACTAATATGCGCTACGCTATCTGCAATGAAACTTTTGATGGATGGGATCACGCCAAGGTTTGTAACTTAGTCGCCGATTTGGGTTACAAAGGCTTGGAAATCGCCCCTTTTACTCTGGCACCGCTTATTTCCGATGTTCCGGCAGAGCAAAGAAGAACCTTGCGAAAACAAGCCGAGGACGCCGGTTTAACCATCATTGGATTGCATTGGTTGTTGGCCAAAACCGAAGGGATGCATTTAACTGCTGCCGACGAAGCAATCCGAAAGAAAACCGCGGATTATCTTGTAGAATTGGCGAAATGTACCCAAGACCTTGGCGGAGATCTTATCGTCTTTGGCTCGCCGGGACAACGTCGCATTCCTGAGGGCCATACTTTGGAGGATGCAACCAACTTTGCAGTGGACACCTTGGAAAAAGCATTGCCGGAAATTGCCGATGCCAAGGTGCGTTTTTGTTTGGAGCCGCTCTCTCCGCCGGAAGCGGATTTCATTAACACCTGTGCCCAAGGAATGGAGATCATCAATCGAATCAACCACCCCAATCTGGTGCTCCATCTCGATGTGAAAGCTATGAGCACAGAAGAGGCCTCCGCTCCGGAATTAATCCGCAAGCATGCCCAATATATTGGTCATTTCCATGCCAATGATCCCAATTTACGCGGACCGGGATTTGGTGATGAAGACTTTGTTCCCATTTTCCAAGCATTGAAAGATGTCAACTATGAGGGATGGGTTTCCGTGGAAGTTTTCGACTATAAACCCGATCCGGAAACCATTGCCCGGGAAAGCATTCGTTACATGGAGGAATGCGAGGCGAAGGTGAGCTAATGATGAAGATGCACCAACGATGCCTGCTCCTTCTGTTTTTTGCAATGGGATTTTCTTCTACTTGCCCCTCTTACTCTGTGGCTGCTGAGCCAAAGCTCTACGCCGGATTCTCCGAAGAAAACATCACCCCAAAACTTGATGGAAAATCTGTTTTCCTCGCCGGTTTTGGCCACAATCGCAAAGCAACCGGCGTCCAAGACCCTCTTTTCGCCCGTACCATAGTACTTCGAAGTGGAAAGAAAAAGGTAGCCTTAGTAAGTGTGGATTTGGTTGGGCTGTTTATTGATTCGGTGAAAAAAGTCCGGAAGAAATTGCCGGAGTTCGACTATATTTTGATTTCTTCTACCCACAATCACGAAGGGCCCGATTCAATGGGTTTGTGGGGACCGCATCCATTTCAAAGCGGAGTTACTCCCGGGTATCTACCTTTTGTGGAAAACCAAATCGTAAAATCCATCATTTCGGCTGACAAGAATTCCCAGGAAATCTCCAAAGTAAATTTGGGCGAAATAAAAGCCCCGGATTTGCTTCACGATTCCCGCCTGCCAATTGTAAAGCATGATGATTTGGTAGCCTTGTCCTTTGCAACCACTAAGAAGGATCCGGCCGGCTTGCTGGTGCAATGGAATTGCCATCCGGAAACTCTTGGGTCCCGAAATAAAAAGATCAGTGCCGATTTTGTGGCAGGTACGATTGGTTATCTGAAATCCAAATATAAATGCCCGGTGGTATACTTTACCGGAACAGTTGGCGGCCTTATGACATCTTTGCGAGTGCCGGTAAAAAGTGCAGAAGGAAAGCCCCTGAAGGATGGGACATTGGAAAAGACCATGCGCTACGGCCACTTAGTCGGCCAAAGAGTGGCGGCCGCACTCCGAAAGGGAACTCCGATTACCTTGACTCCAATTGCAGTCCGGAAGGCCTCGATATTCCTGCCAATCGATAACAAAGTCTACGTTTTGGGATGGAGCCTGGGAGTTCTCAAACGCCATGCCTATCTCTGGCAAGGCACTTCGGACAAGGCCATACCGGTTGAAAAAAAGAAAGTGACCCCAAAGTCTCGCCTCTGTTTGAAAACCGAACTTGTTCACCTTCGCCTCGGCCAGCTGGAGATTGCCGGAATGCCGGGAGAAATCTATCCCGAGTTGGTCATAGGAAAAGTCCAAGACCCGGCCGACCCAGGTGCGGATTTTCCCAAAGCGCCTATCGAACCGGACATCTACAGCCAAATGAAAAGCAAATACCGCATGGTTATCGGTTTGGCCAACGATGAGATCGGCTACATCATCCCCAAACGGCAATGGGATGAAAAAAGCCCCTTCTGCTATGGGCGGAAGAAGTCCCAGTATGGTGAGATCAACAGCCTGGGACCGGAAACCGCGCCGCTCATCTGCGAAGCCTTTAAAAAACTCACTTCCACCAAATAACTCCCAACCCTTATGGAGAATACGGAGTCGGCTGAGCAGGAGTCGGGATTAACCGCGGCTGCCCGTTCGGCTGGGATGGCGGTGGCGTCAATGGCGGAGTATTCACCGGTGGCAAAACTCCTCCCGGAGGAGCAAGAATCGGCCCGGGTCCCGGCGGACACACCGGGCAACAATCCAGTGGGGCACTACATTCTGTCGTTGGGCAATAGCCGCTAATCGGGGGCGGACAAGGCGGAGCACAATCCGGCCCATGATGAAACAACCCCCCATTCAATCTGCCTAAGGAAAAACTTCCGGAGCAACCACCGAGAAATCCTAAGCCGGCAGAAAGAATCAGTAAAGCCAATCGTTTGCGGATCATTTTCCGTTCCTTCATTCAAATGGGTGACTTGCTTAGGAGATGCCAAAGGAAAAATCACCTCGGAGAAAGGATTTCCAAAAACCGCATGAATCATGCGCCACGAACGGGACCGGAGCAACTGTCGGGCAACAAAAATAAATTTAAAATTGAAATATTTGTCAGATGGATAGATAAAACCTTGAATATCCCGATTAATGGATAAACTCGACTTGGATTTGCTGGTTGGATAACAAGATGGCCGGTAGAAATGCAAGAAATCCCATTGAAAAATCCCCAAAATCCAATTCCACAGCTTCTAAATCTGTTGCAAATCTTCCGTTCGTGGCAAGTCGTCCAAGCTCTTCAGGTTGAATAATTCGAGAAACCGTCCGGTGGTTCCATAAGCCACTTCCCGTTTCTCGGACTGCCCTCTTTGGACAATGGCGACTAACCCCCGGCGAACCAATTGCCGGAGCACCCCTCCGGATTCGGCTCCACGCAAGCTGTCGATTTCTTGCTTGGTCGCCGGCTGCCGATAGGCAACCAAAGAGAGAACATCAATTGCCACTTGAGACAGCTGTGCTTCCCGGGTGGTCCCAAACAATTTTTCCAGAACAGATCGAAATTGCCGCCTGAGGGACATTACATAACCATTGCCTTTAGCCTGAATCCGATACGGTCTACCCTGGCGGTGATATTCTTTATTCAAGAAATACAAAATCTCATGGAATTGTTCCCCGGTTAATCCCCGAATAGTTTCACAGGCCTGCTCCTTCGTGAGTGGCTTACCACCAACAAATAACAACGCTTCCACAATTCGGTGGGCAGAAGGAGGGGCTTCGGGTTCATCTGGAATGATAGATTTGCTTTTTTCCGATGCCTCGGGATTCTCCTCTCCTATCGGATTTAAATCTTGCGGTTGTTGCAGAACGGATTCATCCACCTCATGATGCCAATTCTCTTGGTTCAACAAGGCTCCATAGGTTTTGCCCAGTTCTTCCGCATTCTTATTCTGGTCTTGTTGGGGAGATTCCATTTGGTCCTTATGTTTTTTTCAAGCTTCGTTCTTGAAGATAAGCAGTCAAAGCCTGCCGCCAGGGTCTTGGCCGAACGGAATCCGGAAATCGATGCATTGTTCCCAAGACGCTGTAGCCGGGACGTCGGGCGGGGGCTCCATATTCCGCCGAGGTTGTTGGTGAAAGGTCCGCTTGGACTCCGGCTTCTTCGAAAACAGCGGATGCCAATTCAAACCAGGAACACGACCCGCTATTGGTTAGATGGTAAATCCCATAATTTTTTCCCTGAATCAATTGTGCTGTCGCAACCGCAATATCCACGGTGTAGCTCGGAGTGCAAATTTGATCAGCCACAACTTTGAGAGACTTGCCATCCCCAGCCAAACGCAACATGGTTTCGACAAAATTTCGGCCCTTACATACGAAGCC
>CAZPPD010000598.1:0-4241 GCA_964588185.1 uncultured Alcaligenaceae bacterium
AGGCAAACGGGAAAGAGGATGCATTAGTCGCCGTTGATTGTTTTCTTCGCGGAGAACCCATTCCAGAGCCTCCCGATCCGAACGCCCAAAAAATCGAGCAAGCTTTCAAGGAATTCCTTGAAATAAGGGACCAAATCGACAGCCTGTCTATTGACGAAATACGTTCGCGGTTTTTGCCAATAAAGAAACAATCAAAACCAGTTCTTGAGGGGCTTGCCCAAAAGCTTGGACGGAATTTTTCTGGCAACAAGTCTGAGATTGTGAATCAACTCTTGGGAATTCTTGAAGGGATAAAAGGGTCTAGGGTTCAGACAGAGCTAATTGGGACCAACTAGGTGACTCACATGGGCTGTTCAAGGCAATATTTTTTCATCTGCAATCCTAGAAGAATGGAAAAATGTTCTGTGGTTTTCATACCCCATAAGCTTTAGTTCGCTTGCACGAGGTCATCACTCCCTTCTACCTCTCCAACACAAGCCAAATTTAATATCAAGCCAACCCAAAACGGTCCGGCTTATCCTGGATTTGGTCCAGGACAAAGCGGATAAACTTGGTTGCCCCGGCACATACCTGTTCCATTTCTTCCAACTCGATCCCTAGTAAATCCAAGGTTCCTCGGTTGCAAAGAGGCATCATGTGCTCGGTTCCCAGGGTCCCGGTGACCACTGAGGAGGTGGTGATGTTGTTAATCAAACTCAGGTGGGAAGGTTGCGCGGCATCGTAGATTTGGCTGGATACTTTGGTGATCGAAGGGAATGCTTCCAGTTCCATGCCGTTGCGGTAAATAACAACCCGAATCTCATATTTGTGGCCGAACAGGGGATGGCCTTCTTTGGAGATAGTGCAGGTGTCGATAAATTCGCAGATAGTGTAGGGCAACGCCCCGCCGCGAATTCCGTAGTAGGCTTCGGTTAGTTGGAGGGAATGGTCGATGCGGGCGGTGATTTGCTCCCGGGGTTCGTTGGGGTTGAGGAAAAACTCGATCCCATGGCCTAAACCGGTGCCTTGAGGTTTGATCACCGGTTTGCGGCCCTTGGCAAGCCAATTGAAAACGGTTTCGATGAGTTCCTCCCGCGTTGAAGCGCGGTCCGAAAAGATTTGCTTGGGGAAAATCGGAGAAGGAAAAATCTCAAAGTATTGATTGAGTAGTTTGTAGGCGACCCCTTTATCTCCGCCGGCTTGATAACTGCGGTTGACCGGTTTTAACTTGGTCAGATCCACGGCGGAACCAAAATGGTGGAGTACGTTGAGGAAGAAGCGGTCGTTGATGATACCGGTTATTGGGCGTTCAAACAAAGTCAGGCGTCCATCCGGTTCCAGACGCAAGTGGTTCAGGAACTCTTTCATGTAGCCCAGGACCACGGTTGGCCGTTCAATCCAATAATCGCGAGGGTCGTCGCGCAGTTGGGGAAGCGATGTAACAACGGACCCTTTGCCAAAGCCGCGTTTGAGAGCCTCGGCATAAAGAACTTTTTCGTAGATCAGTTTATTTTGCCGGGGCTGATGTGCTACTTCAAAACCGGAACTGGCAACTAAGATCACCGGGGATGGATCAGTGACATTCTGGGCGAATTCAAACATATTTTGCAGAACGGCTGCCACGGCTCGTTCCAGCATATTGGTAAGCCCGCCAATCCCGGTCCCATTGATTTCAATGATGTGAAAAACTTTCTTGCCGTTTTCTTCGGAGACCAGAATATCCAAAGGAGCCACACAAAACGTGTCTTTTTGCGATTCATCCCGCAAAGGAGTGTTGCTTTTGCCCTGGAACCGGGCCATCAATTCAGTGTCTTGAGCACCTCGAATCATACTTCGGTCTTCCATATAGTGACCGAAAATCCTGGAAGCACCAATGAAGGTGTCCAAGGAAATCTGAAACGGATTCTGATACATGAATTCCTCGTAGGTCTAACCCGGTTGGAGAGGGAACATTCCTTTGATTCAGCATTTTGTATGATGAATAAGATTTAATCGGCAAATTGGTACTTGGCAAGATTTCCAGTCCTTTTTAGTTTCCAAATTCCGTTATGGATATTCAATTGAAATCTTCTTTCTTTCCTTTTTGTTACCCATAAAATTCTCCTCAGACTTTCGCCAGCAACTGGGGAGGATAAATAATGAAAAGTTCGTGTCCAATTCTAATGGTGACACTCCTGGGGCTGGGGTTTCTCTGCCCCGCTGCCTATTGCCAAGTGAAATATCCTCGTTTCAATACCACGCCGGTATACAAGGTCGACCCCTCCTGGCCGCAAAAACCCAAAGGTTATCAATGGGGAGCAGTTTCCGGGATTGCGGTGGACTCCAAGGATCAGGTCTATGTGTTTACGCGGGCAAACCCTCCGGTTCAGGTTTACGGTATAGACGGCAAATTCATCCGGGCTTGGGGGGAGAAAACCATCGGCCGGGCGCATCACATCAAGATTGGTCCGGAAGGAAATGTTTGGGTCGCAGACATAGGCAACCATACTGTTCAAAAATACACACCCGAAGGGAAGCTGCTGCTGACTATAGGGATTACAGGTTACCCCGGGCGAGACGAGAAACATTTAAACATGCCTACCGACATGGCGATTGCTGCCAATGGCGACATCTTTATCAGCGATGGGTATGGCAATGCGCGGGTCATGCACTACGACAAAAGCGGCAAGTATCTCAATCAATGGGGAGACTGGGGCCACAAGCCCGGCCGGTTTAACCTACCTCATGCGATTGCCATTGATTCCAAGAATCGAATTTATGTCGCCGATCGCAATAATGTGCGTGTGCAGGTCTTTGATTCCGAAGGCAAGTTTCTGGACGAATGGAAGAACCTGATCGTGCCTTGGGGATTTCATGTAACGAAGGAAGATGAGATCTGGATATGTGGTTCTTCTCCAATGCAGTGGCGGGAATCGGACCATGCCTTGGGGTGTCCGCCGAAGGACCAGATTTGCATGAAGTTCAATCCCGAAGGACGCCTCTTGCAGTTTGTTTCGATTCCCAAAGGGGTGGATGGATTGGAAAGGCCCGGCGAGGTGAACTGGGTGCATTGCATCGCTTTTGACCCGCAAGGAAACATGTACCTAGGTGATATTATCGGGCGACGGGCACAGAAATTTAATTTGATCTCTCCGCAAAACAAATAGACATGGTTGTTCATTCTGGGAAGGAGCCGAATGAAACCCTACTAGGAGTCATCCCAGGAGTTCCCCATGAGCAGCTTTTCGAATCCAGAGTGGAGCTATGCCCGCCATCAGAACCATGAGCAGGACCAGGGCCAAACTGAAGAATTGCCCTCTTGTTACACCGCTCCGGAAAGCATTGATGCCTGGCGGCATCGGCGGATGCGGGAGAATCTTTTGCCCCTGATCAAACAATTCCCCGCCTCAACCTGGCTGACGGTCGGAGATGGCCGATTTGGGTGTGACGCTAACTACCTGGAGAAACAGGGACTGGATGTAGTGGCCTCCAGCCTCACCGACAACACCTTGGTCCAGGCCAAAGGTCAAGGCTTTATCAAGAAGTATCGGGATCTTAACGCCGAGGAGATGGATTTTCCCGACAGTTCCTTTGATTTTGTATTGTGTAAGGAAGCTTTCCACCATTTTCCCCGACCGGCCCTTGGCTTTTACCAAATGCTGCGGGTGTGCCGGCAGGCGATGATTTTAATTGAACCGATTGAAGACAATCGCCTGTTCAATCAAATGAAGAACTGGGTAAAGGTCGCTATTCGCGGGGATAAGAGTTTCTTGTTCGAAGAATGCGGCAATTTCATCTACCGGGTGCGGATTCCGGAGGTGGAGAAGATGCTGACTGCTCTCAACTATCGCTATCTGGCCTACAAAAAATTTAACGACTTCTATCATCCGCGTATTTCGCATTCCAAGTACTCGACCTTATCCTATAAAACCATCCTCACCAAAATGGGTCTCGGAGTGCAAAACAGCTTGTGTGCCACTGGACTGCTGGGCCACGGCCTGGCGACGGTAATCTGCTTTAAGGTGGAACCAACCTCAGAATTGCAAAGGGATTTGCGGCAATGTGGGTTTCGCGTAAAAGTGTTGCCGCGGAATCCTTACCTGCCGGAAGAAGAGGCGGTGAAGAATCTCATCCCATGATAATGGATACGCCATACCCCTTCCCTCAGTGTGCGTTGCCATCGCGGCGACTCTGGGCTTTGTTGGATAACGGCTTCGCCGTAAGATTCCAGTTTTCAATTGTTACTACCTACAAGAATTCAAAGCATCCTTACCACCCTATCC
>CAZPPD010000599.1:0-4228 GCA_964588185.1 uncultured Alcaligenaceae bacterium
ATCCAGCAACTAGCGGATATCGTCAAAGTGCAAACCGGTCGTCGGCTCATCCAACAGGTAAAGAGTCCGCCCGGTATTGGGCCGCGCTAATTCCGAGGCAAGTTTAACCCGTTGGGCTTCACCCCCGGAAAGAGTCGGAGCTGCTTGGCCCAGGGAAACATAGTCCAATCCTACATCCGCCAGGGTTTGTAATATCCGCCGGATTTTAGCTTGATTGGCAAACAGATCCAGGGCTTCCCCCACCGACATCTTGAGCACGTCCGAAATGGATTTTCCCTTGTATAACACGGCAAGTGTCTCGGGATTGTAGCGGGTCCCATTGCAAGTCTCACACTCTACCCAAACATCGGGGAGAAAGTGCATTTCAATTTTCTTCTGGCCATTGCCCTCGCAATCCTCGCACCTGCCGCCGGGTTTATTGAAACTGAAACGCTTGGGCTGATAACCGCGAACTTTGGATTCGGGAAGCTGCGAGAACAACTGCCGGATCAAATCAAAAACGCCCGTGTAAGTTGCCGGATTGGAACTAGGCGTATTGCCAATTGGGTTCTGATCGACATTGATGACCTTATCGATATTTTCCAGCCCGCTGATGCTATCGTGGGCACCTACCAGAGTCCGTGCCCGATGCAGTTGCCGAGCCAAAGCGTGGTAAAGGATGTCATTCATCAGGGAACTCTTGCCGGAACCGCTCACGCCGGTAACGACAATGAAACTTCCCAGCGGAAAGCGGACATCAATATTCTTGAGATTGTGCTGGCGGGCACCCTGGATCGTCAGAAAAATGCTTGGCGGAAACTCGGCGGAGATCCGTCGATTGCTGGGTATGGGAATCGCCTGTTTGCCAGCCAGATACTGCCCGGTCAGGGAATTCTTTACTCGCTGAACCTGCTTTTGCGAACCGCGAGCAGTAATCTCACCCCCATGGATTCCCGCACCGGGACCGAAATCCAACAAGTAATCCGCAGCCGTGATTACTTCGCGGTCATGCTCAACCAGCATCAAGGTATTTCCCAAATCCCGCAGGTGAGTCAACGCCTGCAGTAGGCGGCGATTGTCTTTAGGATGAAGACCAATTGTCGGTTCATCCAAGACATAAAGCACTCCGGTTAAGCCGCTGCCAATCTGACTC
The DNA here is from genome assembly GCA_964588185.1 of uncultured Alcaligenaceae bacterium. GTDB lineage: Bacteria > Planctomycetota > Planctomycetia > Gemmatales > Gemmataceae > CAZPPD01. The sequence continues at coordinate 1,133 of CAZPPD010000599.1, forward strand.
GCCAAGCGAATCCGCTGGGATTCTCCGCCGCTTAACGTCGGAGTTTTGCGACTAAGGGTCAGATAATCCAAACCTACATCCACCAGAAATTGCAATCGGTTGGTGATCTCCCGGAAAAGCTCTCCTGCGACCTGTCGCTGCGATTTGGTCAGCTTCAGCCCTTTGAAGAACCCATAAGTTTTCGCCAGCGGCCACTGGCAGATCTCCCCCAGAGTATATTCTTGGAAGCGACAGGCAGCAGAATCCGAACGCAGCCGCGATCCATTGCAAGAGGAGCAGGGCACCTCGGAGACGATGCTATCCAGCTTGTGGCGATATACCCAACTCACACGGGACGCCTCATCCACTGCAGGCATCAACCCTTTGTACTGGAACCGGAGTGGCTCGGATTCCTTTTTCTTCTTGCGACCTTTCGTTGGCTTCTCCAACTCAATCCAAGTATCCCCCGTCCCAACAAGGATTGCTCGTTTGTGGACCGGGTCCAATTTCGCAAAGGTTGAATCCAATGAAAAACCTACGTGGTCGGCTAGAGCCTCAGCAAACCGGGTGAACGGATTCTCCGAAGTTAACTCCGGCCATCCGGCAATCGCTCCCTGGCGGAGAGTCAATTGGTCATCCCGAATCAACACTCCCGGATTAGCTCCGCGTTGAAACCCCAAACCCTCGCAGGTAGGACACCAACCCATGGAGCTGTTAAAGGAGAAGTGGTGCGGTGTCAGGGGCTCATAGCTACTCCCGCATTGGTCACAAGCAAAATGCTGACTAAAGCGTTCCACCTTCCATTCCGGTTCCGGTTTTTCCTCATCCACCTGGACAATATGCATTACCCCCTTGCCTAAGTCGAGAGCCGCCTCTACCGAATCAGCCAAACGGCTGCGCTGACTTCTTCGGACCAGAATGCGGTCGACTATCACCTCGACCTCATGCCGCCGCCGATGATCGATGTCGGGAGGGTTTTCGATGTTGTAGGATTCCCCATTCACGCGAATCCGCATGAAACCTGTTCGCCGAATCTCCTGCCACAAAGCCTGATAGTTCCCTTGCCCTTTTCGTTCGACCGGAGCCATGAGGTACAACTTGGATCCTTCCGGCAGTGACAAGATCTTGTCAATAATCTCATCCGCCGTCTGTGTACCGATAGGGATATTGCAGTCCGGACAATAAGGCTGTCCCAATCGAGCAAAGAGAATCCGCAGGTAATCATAGATTTCCGTTACTGTTCCCACGGTCGACCGCGGACTCTTGCTGGTGGTTTGCTGTTCAATTGAGATGGCGGGTGACAGTCCATTGACATTCTCTACTTTCGGTTTTTGCATTTGCCCCAGGAATTGCCGGGCATACGACGACAGCGATTCTACATAACGCCGCTGCCCTTCCGCATAAACCGTATCCAATGCCAATGAACTCTTGCCGGACCCGCTGGGCCCGCAGCAAACGGTCATCTTTTCCCGAGGAATCGTGACCGTGAGATTCTTGAGGTTATGTTGCTCTGCACCTTGAACGGTAATATCGGTCAGCAGTGATCCATTCTTGCTTTGGTTTGCAGATGAGACCTTCTTCCTTGAGGTGCCGGCTTTTTTCTTTTGCGGCGTTAGTGGACCGGCAATTAACGCTTGCCCGGTGAAGGATTCCTTGCAAGAAGCTATATCCTCCGGAGTTCCTTTACCCACGACTTGCCCACCGCCGGCACCCCCTTCCGGGCCAAGGTCAATCACCCAATCCGCGGTTTTGATCACATCCAGATTATGTTCGATCACAATGACGGTGTTCCCTGCCTCGACAAAGCTATGGAGAACCTGAAGGAGCTTTTTGATATCGTCGAAATGCAATCCCGTAGTCGGCTCATCGAGAATGTATAGCGTTTGCCCGGTGCTCCTTTTGCATAGTTCCCGCGCCAGCTTGATCCGTTGGGCTTCGCCTCCGGACAGTGTGGGGGAAGGTTGACCTAGTTTCAGATAATCCAGCCCGACGTCGTGCAGCGTTTGCAGCATTTGATGGATGCGCGGCACATTTTCAAAATGCTGCAAGGCTTCTTGAACATCCATGTCCAGCACGTCGTGAATGTTTTTATCCTTGAAGCGAATCTGCAACGTCTCGCGATTGAATCGCCGCCCTTCGCAGATGGCACACTTGACCCAAACATCGGCTAGGAAGTCCATCTCCAACCGGTTGGAGCCATTGCCTTCGCAAGCCTCGCAACGGCCGCCGCTCAGGTTAAAACTAAAACGGCCCGGTTTATAGCCGCGAATCTTGGCTTCGGATAGTTGGGTATAGAGGCTACGAATCTCGTCAAAAACTTTGATATAGGTTGCCGGATTCGACCTTGGCGTCCTCCCGATAGGAGACTGGTCAATGTCAATAACCTTGTCGATGTGCTCCACGCCGGTAATCTTATCGTGCTCCCCGACTTTCCTCTCCTTGCCATTCCCGTTGCCGGAATCATTTTCCTCGGTCCCACGCTTACCGTAATGCTTGTGCAAACCTTCTTTGAGAATGTCGTTCACCAACGAAGATTTTCCGGACCCGCTTACCCCGGTAACGCAAATAAAGGAACCAATCGTGAAATCGACCTTAATATTCTTTAGGTTATTGTGGCGAGCTCCATGGACGGTCAGTTTCTTCTTCCCGGGCGTGCGCCGCTCTTGGGGTATCTCAATTTCCTGTTTGCCGGAGAGATATTGTCCGGTGATGCTGCGTTTTTGGCGAACGATGTCGCCGTACATTCCCGAAGCAACCACTTCGCCGCCCCGAATCCCCGGCCCCGGTCCGAAATCGACGATGTAATCAGCAGCCCGCATGGTTTCTTCGTCATGTTCCACGACTACCACGGTGTTGCCCATGTTGCGAAGCTGTTCCAAACTTCGAAGCAGGCGTTCATTGTCGCGAGGATGAAGACCGATGCTGGGTTCATCCAGAATGTACAAAACTCCTACCAGACCACAGCCAATCTGACCGGCCAAACGAATCCGTTGCGCCTCGCCTCCCGACAGAGTAGGTGCTGTTCGATCCAAGGAGAGATAATGCAAACCCACATTAAGCAAGAATCCTACCCGCCCGCGAATTTCCTTGAGCAGCTCGCCGGCGATCGTTTTTTGC
>CAZPPD010000600.1:0-4209 GCA_964588185.1 uncultured Alcaligenaceae bacterium
ATCGTGGAATCAATCCTGGCCGCAAAGTATTCAGGAACAACTTGTAACTTTCAACAAACGAAGGGAACGGATCAAAAACCTTGACTTGATGTTGCGCCGCGACAACTTGCAAATGATTGCCTCCGGAGAAAGTGCGGTGTGGACCTATGTTGGACATTGCCATCTCGAGCGGGGAGAACCGGAATCTGCATTGTTGGCATTCAAACGGGCGGAAGCGTGGTCGAATAAACTGAGAGTCCGGGATAATCTGCATTTGCTTCAAGCCGAAGCGTTTCTGCAGATGGATGAGAAAACTCCTGCCTTGGCTATTCTATCCCGGCTGGCCACCAAACCTGCACCGGATGTAAGTTCGGCAGCCTTGGCCCTATTAGGTGCCATAAAGCTCAAGGAAGGGAACATTGATCAGAGTCTCGCCTTTCTGCAAAAGGCAGTGGAAAAAGCACCTGCTATCCAATGGCCGGGTCGAGCAGAGGCCGAAGCCAACTTGGGGCTTGCCTATTTGTCTGTCGGTAAGGAAGAAAAAGGACTTCGGTGGCTTCATTCGGGACAACGACGATTTGAGAACAACCAGGCGAAAGCTCAACTACGTCAATCGTTGCACAATGAGATGATCTACCTGGAGAATGCCGGGAAGGTGCAAGAAGCGATTGCGGTTCAAGAACGACTGCGGTCACTGAAAATGAACTCGTGAGAGACGGGAAAGCATTGCTCGCTTACTCTTCTCTTCAAATTGGTACCAAAGCACTTGGTTACTATCTTGAAACCTTCGATCGCACGGAATAGTTCGTTCCACCAAGGGTGGATCTCTTTTCCCGCCTGGCCAAGCTGGCTTGCACGAATCCGTGGAAAAGGGGATGTGATTTGGTGGGTTTGGATTTAAATTCCGGGTGACATTGGACGGCAACAAACCAAGGATGCTCTTCCAACTCAACCATCTCCACTAATTCCCCGCCCGGGCTGGTACCGGTAACCAGCATTCCCTTGTTTACAAACTGATCGCGGTAGTCATTGTTCATTTCGTAGCGGTGACGGTGCCGCTCGTGCACTAGTTGAGTGCCATAGGCTTGATGGACTTTGCTTCCAGGTTTCAACAAGCAGGGATATGAGCCCAGACGCATGGTCCCTCCCTTGTCGATAATCTCAAACTGGGCATCCAACAGACAGACTACCGGGTCATCACAACTGCTGTCGATTTCGGTACTGTTGGCATTCGGCAAATCGAGTACATTGCGGGCAAATTCAATCACGGCACATTGCAAGCCCAGGCAAATCCCGAAGAAGGGAATACCCCGTTCCCGGGCAAAGCGAATGGCTTCAATCTTACCGCTAATGCCGCGTTCCCCAAAACCACCCGGAACTAGAATTCCATCGAGCCCGCTCAAGGCTCGTTCCGGTCCTTCCTGAGCGATAGTTTCTGCTTCGATCTTGCGGACAATTACCCGGCTGGACAGGGCAATTCCGGCATGATCCAAGGATTCGTACACCGATTTGTAAGCGTCGTGATGTTTGATGTATTTTCCGACCACCCCAATGGTGACTTCGTGATCCGGGTCCTTAATACGTTTCAGGAGGTTGCGCCAATCGGCAATGTTCAGGGTGTCGGCTTTGAGTTGCAGCTTTTGCACTATGAGTTGGTCCAACTTATTTTCGACCAGGCTAACCGGCACCTCGTATATGCTGTATTCCTTATCCCTCTCTTCAATAACGGCTTGGGATTCAACATTGCAGAAGAGGGCAATCTTCTGGGCGTCCTCTTTGCTTAGCTCTCGTTCGGTGCGGCAGATCAAGATATCCGGCTGAATCCCAATCTGGCGAAGTTCCCGGACACTGTGCTGGGTAGGTTTGGTTTTCGCTTCCCGGGCGGCTTTCAAATAGGGGATTAAGGTCAAATGGATATACAAGCAATTCTGTTTGCCGACATCCAAAGAAAACTGGCGAATGGCCTCGAGAAAGGGTAATCCTTCGATATCCCCGACGGTTCCGCCAATTTCCGTGATGATGACATCTACTTCATCGGTAACCAGTCTTCGAATGCTGTCTTTGATTTCGTTGGTGATGTGGGGGATGACCTGAACCGTCCGCCCGAGATATTCCCCGTGGCGTTCTTTCTCGATGACGGACAGATAGATTTTCCCAGTGGTGTAATTACAATCGCGGGTCAGTGGAGCATTGGTAAACCGCTCGTAGTGGCCCAAATCGAGATCTGTTTCCGAGCCATCATCCAACACGTAAACTTCGCCGTGTTGGAAAGGGCTCATGGTACCGGGGTCGACATTCAGGTACGGGTCAAATTTTTGCAACCGGACTCTGAGCCCACGATGTTCCAGAAGCATGCCGATGGACGCACACGTCAATCCTTTTCCCAACGAACTGACGACTCCGCCAGTGACAAAGATATACTTGGTCACGCCCTTTCCCTTCTTCCTTAAGACCCAGGAATGATATCCATAATTAAGAATTTATTATATCTGTTTGGGCACTCTCTGTCTTGGCAAAGAAAGGCAAATTTCGGAGTGATGATTTCAGGCTGTTCATTGGTGCAAGGTTTTTGCCGGGGAAAAAGCAGCCATTCTTTGAATTTATTTGCAGAGAAGGTGCTTTGCCGGTTATTTGTGGGGTAACACTTACAATCCACAATTTGCTGATTACCCAAGAGAAATTCCATGATACGAATCTTCCTGATCTCCTTGATTGCATTCCTCACTCTGATTGGCAATCTCCAGGCTAATTCTCAGAAGAACCCCGACCGTCCAAATATTGTGATTATCACCGCGGATGATCTCGGCTGGGGAGACGTTGCTTACAATGGGCACCCACACGTTAAAACCCCGTCGTTGGATCACATGGTAAAAAATGGCCTCCGTTTCAATCGCTTTTATGCTGCTGCTCCTGTGTGTTCGCCGACTCGGGGCAGTATTATGACCGGTAGACATCCCGCCCGATTTGGCTGCTTTAATCCCAATTTCTCCATTCGCCCCGAAGAAGTAACCCTTGCTGAAATACTTTCATCGGCGGGGTATGTAACCGGCCACTTCGGAAAATGGCACTTGGGGCCGGTAAAGGCCGGAACGCCGGTCAATCCGGGCGGAAGTGGATTTGGCACATGGGTTTCGCATGACAATTGGTTTGATCTCAATCCGCCGCTAAGTCGGAATGGGGCGGAACCAAAGAAATTCCAAGGGGAAAGTTCCGCGATCGTAGCCGACGAAGCAATCAAGTTCATTAAAAAGGTGCACAAGAAAGGCAAATCGTTTTTTGCCTACGTCTGTTTTGCTTCACCCCATTTACCGCATCAGGGAATTCAAAAGGACCTTGATTTGTACAAGAAGCTGCCAAAGAAACAGCAAGTATTTCTCAGCGAAATCACCGCCATGGACCGGGCGATCGGTCGCCTGCGGGATGCATTGCAAGAACTGGGAATCAGTGAAAATACTTTGGTCATCTTCAGTAGTGACAATGGAGCCATTCCGGTTGGATCCACCGGGGGATTGCGCGGCGGCAAAGGAACCTTGTATGAAGGCGGAGTTCGCATTCCCGCCGTAATGGAATGGCCGGGGCATATCAAAAAAGGCAGCGTTACCGAGGTGCCTTGTGTAACCTCCGATTTCCTTCCCACTATCGTCGACCTGTTGAAATTGAAAGTCGAACAACCGGTACGGCCACTCGATGGTATCAGTATCAAGGGAGTTCTCGACGGCAGCATGAAAAAACGGCCAACAATTATCGCCTTTTGGAGGTTTCGCGGCAAGGGAGGTGAATCCTACCTGCCCAAGGAACAGCTGAAAGGATGGTGGCGAACATTCCGGAATTCGAAGTATAGCAACCCGCGAACCAAGGACTTCCCCGGCCACGCTGCGATTATCGACAATCGCTACAAACTGCATCAGATTGGAAGCAAATACCAGTTATATGATTTGATTGCCGATCCCAAAGAATCGGTAAACCTCGCCGACAAGAAAGCAGATGTTGTCCAGCGATTGAGAAATGAGTTGCATGCTTGGCAGCGTTCCGTCGAGGTCAGCCTAACCGGAGCGGATTACAAAAAGTGAAAGAACCAAGCCGTTGCAGGTAATTGAATAGTCTCCCCAAAAGGGAGACTATCTCTACGCTGCCTGGCGAGAATAAGAATCCACAAATTGGCGGTAATCATCCGGAGTATCTACACCAATTCCTCCCTCGGCCACAAATCCAACGGCGATTTTTTGCCCC
>CAZPPD010000601.1:0-4205 GCA_964588185.1 uncultured Alcaligenaceae bacterium
AATATCCTCATTTCGGTCTGAAGAATCCCAAATCAGTGGAACACCCTCGGTCTAGACGATGGGAATGATTTTTGGTCTGGGAACCATCACTCCTTGGATGCACCCATGCCGTTGTTCCAGCTGGCGAAAGTCCAAGCGCAGGAAATCATGCAATTTCGAATCGCTTCTGTGTTGCAAATATTCCCGTGCCAAACCGGCCATATGCTCATCGTAGTTTTTCTTGCTGTAAGAATGAAGGGCATATCTTCCCTTGTAACGGCGGAGGTCGCCGTCAAATTCGGGGCTGATGTGGTAGAGTTCGTGGAAAAGGGTAATTAGTTTGTTGTCAAAATCCTGGTTCAGAAAACGGGGCAAACAGAAGGTAACCAAGTAGAGAAATTCCAGCTTGCCATGGAACAATCGTTGGACTTGATACTTGGTGCCCCGGCGTTTGCTGGATACTTTTCCCCCCGGAAAGCGGAGGGGGGTTACCCTTGCTTGCAAACCGTGTGAATGACCGTTTCGGGCCTGAAGAGTGGCGAATAATAATTTTTCGGTTTGGATATGGCTAAGCTCCGGACAATTCTCAACAATGTCTTGGCAGAGGATTTTAAGGTGCCGGCAAAAATTAAAAGGCTCTCCTAATGGCCCGGAGATAATCCATGGCGGTGAAAAAGATAAAGGATGGCCGTTTGGTCCGGGAGATTGAATCACTTTCACGGGAAGTGGATTGTGGGGCTCGGACCAGCGAAGCACAAACGGGGGGTGCTCCAGTTCGGTATCATCGAGTGGCCTGACTGCGGACACCATTCATCTCCTAAACTTGAGAAGAAAATGGAATCTTCCATGAGTATTTTTGCTTTCGCACGATAAATCCCTTAAATTCTTTGCCACTAACCAGCCGATATTGCAAGTGGAACTTGTCTAAATCTATTTCTTTTCTTTCCGGGTACGGTGGAACCACGCGGAGATGACTCTCGTGTGGGTTTTTCCATTCTTCCCGAAAGCAAAGCCAGTCAATTTGCCGGGAGAAGGCAAGATGCGCAAGGCCCTCCGATCCTGTGTAACGCTTATTGGTGCCGGTTTGTTGATCATTGGATCCGGATGCCAAACTTGGGTACCCACCGCGGGAGTAACTCTCCCGTCCGGACATTATTTAGAGCATCCACCCCAATACATTCAGCCTTCGCCTTCCTTCCCGTTGCCGAAGGAATTAGCCAATCTGGAAGAAGCAGCTCTCCAGCAAACCGAGCCGCAAGCACTTCCCCCACTTCCGGGAAGGTAAAGCACGGGGTTTTGGTTGGCGGAAATTGGGATTTCCTAACAAAAACTTTTACGTGCTTCTTTGGCATTAGTCAAAGATTCTTTTCATTCTGAAATAAAGGTCTGCAAAATCCATTTCTTATCCCCGTTTTTATTCTCAAGATTCTAAATATCGGGGTAGCTTTGCTGGAAGGTGTGACCGGGCGAAAATTTTTAATTCCAATCATCTTTTACATTGCAATCCCTGCCAAAACACGTCTAAAATTAGAGTGTAATCTCAAATCCTCTGTTTTCCGAAAATACGGCGAATCGAGTTTTTTGAAAACACGGATGTTTGAACTGCTCCAATCGTAATCTCAATTACTCTTGGTAGTCAAAATTACGTGACATCTCTCCACCATGGGGTAGCTGATGAAATTCAAGCTGGAAGTTTTATCCGCCGGTAAAGCTGAGGGAAAATCAATCCCTATTACTTCACCGCAATTTTTTATCGGCCGCGATCCGCAATGCCAGTTACGTCCCGCAAGCCCAATGATCAGCAAGAAACATTGTGCCTTGGTTGTCAAAGACGGCAAAGCATATATTAAGGATTTCGGCAGTACGAACGGCACCTTCGTCAATGAGGAGCAGGTAAAGAATGCTCGTCAGTTAAAGAATGACGATATTCTCAAGATCGGGCCGTTGGAATTTAAGGTGTGCCTGGAAGAATTGGCAGTGGTCAAAAAGACGCCGGAATCTAAAGAAGAGGCTTCATTGGATACATCCGGCAGTGAAATTGATTCCACAAAACAACCGAAAACCTCAGCGGATAACAATGAGGACACAAAAGAAGAAGTGTTGGTATCCTCGACGGATGATACCTCTGTGGAAGAAGGCGATTTGGATGACGAAGATTCCATTGCTTCCTTGCTTATGGACCTGTCGGCAGACGACGAGACAATTTCTTCGTTGAGCAGTGAAGATGGTTTAGCGGATACCACCCAAACCGAGATTCCCCAGGTTAATTCTGAAGATGGGGAAGAGTCCGAAAAACCCAGTGAGGAAGAAGCCGAAGGAAAAGCCAAAAAGCCGGATGGCAAAGAACAAAAAGCCAACACCGCTTCAGCTGCCGCGGCAATCTTGCAAAAGTACGCTCGCCGGGGTAGGAATTAACTGTCGTGACACGGAAGTCCAAGACTACAAATCATCGTAAATCCAATTCTTCGCCCATTGTTGTGCGCAAGGATCAAACAAATCATCAACCAATTCTCAACCAAACTGTTCTTAGTAAGGTAAGCTCTCCTCTACTCCGATGGTTCTGCAAACACAGCAGAGATTTACCTTGGCGAGCAAATCGGGACCCTTACCAAATCTGGGTAAGTGAAATTATGCTGCAACAAACCCAGGTGGCTACCGTAATTCCCTTCTATCATTCCTTTCTCTCCTCATTTCCCACGCTGGCATCTTTGGCTAATGCCGATGAACAAGAAGTACTTCGTCATTGGGAAGGGCTTGGTTACTATTCCCGGGCCCGAAACCTCCATCGGGCGGCGAAACAAATATTAGCGGACCATCAGGGCCAATTTCCAACATCGGAACAGGTTGTTCGCCAACTTCCCGGTTTTGGCCGCTACACAACCGGTGCGGTCTTGTCGCAGGCTTTCGACGCTCGCCTGCCCATCCTGGAGGCCAACAGTATCCGGGTTTTATGCCGGCTCTTTGCCGTCCGGGGAAATCCGAAGTCCCCTTCTGTGCAGAATCATCTCTGGGAGATTGCCGAAACCATCCTCCCAAAAAAACGGGTAGGTGATTTCAACCAAGCCTTGATGGAATTAGGGGCTTTGGTGTGCACGGTAAACTCACCTCAATGTTCCAAGTGCCCTCTGGCAAAACTATGTCAAGCCAACGCGCAGAACTTACAGGAAGAACTGCCGGAGAAATCTCCTGCTCCCAATTGGGTGGACCAACAAGAAGTAGCCTTGGTGGTTTGGAAAAAGGGCGAGGTATTTATTGCCCGGAGACCCGACCAAGGCCGCTGGGCCGGACTTTGGGAGTTTCCTCATTCTCCTGTTGCCGCCAAAGACAAGCACGAGGAGGTTGCCGGGAACATGTTAACCGGCCTCACGGGCTTACAAGCAAAGGTCGGCAAGGAATTGTTGACGGTCCGGCATGGGGTAACTCGTTATCGGATCACTTTGGTGTGCTTGCAAGGCCGGCACTTGAAGGGAAAGTTCAAATCTGATTTCTATCGGGAAGGCTTGTGGGTTCCTCCTAACCGCTTGCAAGAATTTCCCTTCAGTTCCCCGCAACGGAAAGTCTCGGAGTTCCTTGTGAGGACTCATCAGGCCCAGTTGTTTTAGAGCCTGTTCCCCGCAACGGAAAGTCTCGGAGTTCCTTGTGAGGACTCATCAGGCCCAGTTGTTTTAGAGCCTGTTCCCCGCAACGGAAAGTCTCGGAGTTCCTTGTGAGGACTCATCAGGCTTAGTTGTTTTAGAGCTTTCTCACAAGAGAAAGTCGGACAGCTCGGCAAAGCCGTTATCCAACAAAGTCCAGGATCGCTCGTGTGGCCGAAAAATAGCTTTATAAAAAAACGCTGAAAGCGTTAAACAACAAAGCCAGGCTCGACGCGAAGCGGCACACCCTAGTTAGCTGTCTCTTACCCTGAAAGGATTACACAATGAACAGCTTCTAAAAATTGTGTAACCTTGTGGCCGAGAAATAGCTTTACGGACAAAAAGTTTGCCCACTGCTTCGTACCTTGCACCCTTCCATTCGCGCAGTTTCTTGAGTCCCCTCAAATTCAACTTCCCCCAAGAATCCGTACCCCGGACACCCCGAGCCACTCCAACCCGGCAAATCTCGCCAATATTATAAGCAGATGCTAATACTAACTCTGCGTTTCTCCGCGATCTCCGCGTTTCTTTCTCCCAGAATTCCAATTCCTGGAAGGCGCCCCCACCGTTTCCAATTCCCCGTTAGTTGAC
>CAZPPD010000602.1:0-4203 GCA_964588185.1 uncultured Alcaligenaceae bacterium
GTCTTCCTTGAGTACCCCCTAGATTCCGTTGTTGGCTCCATAAACTTGGGATATGGAGTCCTTATGAAGTATTGCCTCTTGAATTACTCCACATGCGCTGGCATTGATTACGGTCGTTGGTCCTCCCGATTGGGCAACCACTGCATTTCCGGATAAAGTTGTGCTCATGTCGGCGATTATAGAAGAGAGGAAAAAATAAGCAAACCGATAGTTTCGGAGGAACAAGGTAATCAGCCTGATTTGGGATTATATGGTGAGATCAGACTTCGAGGAAAGGGCGATTTTTCTTTGGTAGCTGAATTCGCAGGTTTCAGCTTGAGACAATAGGTGTAATGTAACTACTACTAGGGATTGAAATGCCAATTCACGACTGGAATAAAGTTGACACCAAGCTTTTCCACCATTTCTATCAGCAGTGGACTATTTTTCTTTCCAATGGCTTAAATAACAGCGTCCTGCCAAAAAACTATTTCGCCTTGATTGAACAACGCGTCCAAGGCCCAATTCCTGACGTTCTCACTTTGAAGATAGCCCCTGGTGAAAGCACCGAACCAGAAAATGGAGAGGTTGGCATAGATGTAGCCGCTTGTCCACCGAAAACAAAGCTAGTTTTTCGCAATGACCAAGACATTTATGCAGCAAAAGCCAATCGAATTACCATCCGCCATAAACATGGGGATGTCGTTGCTGTTCTTGAAATAGTCTCACCGGGGAATAAAGGAAGCCGCGCGGACATTCGTTCCTTCGTGGAAAAATCAGTTGAATTGATAACCAATGGGATTCATTTGATGGTTATTGACCTTTTCCCACCGGGACCGCGCGATCCTCAAGGACTCCACAAGGTTATTTGGGATGAATTCCAGGAAGAAAGCTTGGAGTTAACCAATGAAAAACCTCTCACCCTGGCCAGCTATGACGCCGGTCCGCCTCGGATAGCTTAATGTAGAGTTTTGTAAACTGGGAGATAACCTACCGGAGTTACCGTTGTTTCTAAAACCGGGAGTCTATGTTCCAACACCTCTTGAAGGGACCTACCGGGAAGCTTGGAAAGGATTTCCTACTCCGTTACAAGGGTTACTCGACGCCAAATCCTAAAGCACCCTCAATCAAGCTGCCCGCGAAATAATCGTCATTCCATACTTCTCCGCCAAGGACAACGTTTCCTCTTCGTCGATGAGGATAGTCTTTCCTTTCTCGATGGCCAATACCTTGGCCTTTGCCTTCCGCATATTCTCAATGGTAGTGATCCCAATCGTGGGAACATCAAAACGCATATCCTGGTGGGGCTTGGCGACTTTAACGACCACAAACCCACCGGATGGACAAAGCTCCCCTGCCCGCAGAATGGAACGGTCGGTCCCCTCGATGGCTTCCACCGCAAGAACCGCTCGTTCCTTTACCGAGACGCTTTGGCCGACATCCAGCCGGCCCATCTCTTTTGCCAGACTCCAGCCGAATTCGATATCAGCTTCTTCCGCGGGAGTGGGAGCCCGCCCCGTTAATAGTCCTTCTTTCACGAGTAACTCCGGGCATAAATCCAATGCCGAAACAAAATCAATGCCATCCTTGGCAAATTCTCCAATGATTCCCAACAGAATGGAATCGTCTTTATTGTCTTTCCGTTGGCGATTGAACCAAAACTTAATCATCCGCCAATCCGGTAAGAAACGGATGATCCGCATGGGAGTGTGCATTGCCGTTTTCTGGACCTTGCCGGCCATTACGGCTTTATTAACTCCTTCGCGTCGAAAGCAACGAATCATGCCGCCCAATTTGGCGATGCCGGTCCAGTAGAACTTATGGACTAAGGACTTCAGTTCTTCCGAAGCGTTGTCCCGGATTCCTAAACACACTACGGGAATCCCTAAGCTTTTCGCCTTTTCGGCAAAGACAATCGGAAATCGCCCGCTCCCAGCCAAAAGGCCCACCGGCGAATTTCCGTCCCAGAATTTTTTAGTAGGGGCTGTTTCTGCCATCTGTGTTCTTCGGTTATTCAATTCGGGCTTCGCGCGGGCTGTTTCTGCCGTCTGTGCTCCTCAGTGTTTAAATTTGAGATAATTTCAGGCGGCCGATTCATCCGGCAGGTCCAGTTGCTGCTTGATCCGGTTGATATCTTTGCGGATTTCGGGCAGTTTTTCCAGGCACATCAGAATCCGTTTTTGTTCGCGTTCGGGTGTCGCCGGTGCACCCAACATTCGTCCCTTCGGCGGAACATCTTTGGTCACCCCTGCCTTAGCCCCAATAACGGCTCCCTCGCCAATATGAATGTGGTCTACCAAGCCCGCCTGGCCCGCAATGACTACATAATCCCCAGTGCTGCTTGACCCTCCCATGCCGATTTGACTGACCAACAAATTGTGCTGCCCAATCTGACAATTGTGTCCCAATTGCACCAGGTTGTCGATTTTGGTTCCGTTGCCGATGCGGGTGGCGTGAAATGTTCCCCGATCGATCGTGGTGCAGGCACCGATCTCAACGTCGTCGCCAATCTCAATATTGCCAAGCTGAGGAATTTTCACATGCCGGCCTTCCTGCAGCCGGTATCCGAATCCATCGCCTCCAATAACCGAGTTGGCATGAATAATGGTGCGGTCACCTAGAATGGTTTCGTCATAAAGAACAGCATTGGGATAAATGGACACATCATCGCCAAGCCGGCAATTCCGACCGATCACCGCATTGCCATGAATTTGGCAACGCTTTCCAATTACCGAACCCTCCCCAACAATGGCAAAAGGACCAATCCAAGTTTCCTCGCCGATCTGGCAACCGTAATCAACGGCTGCCCGCGGATCGATTCCCGGAGTTCTGCTTTGCGTGATTCCTCGGAAATGCTGGAATATTTTTACGAAGGAATTCAACGGGTCTTTCACTTCGATTGTCGGAATATTCTTAACTGCCGTGCCGATGGGGACCAGCAAAGCCGATGCTTGGCAAGACTTCAGCAGTTGCAAGTTATTGGCATCTCCCAGAAAACTGATGCACCCGTCAGCAGCTTCGCTGAGAGGTAAGGCTTCGGTGATTGGGGTTTCTCCATCACCGTTCAGTTTTCCCTGGACAAGGTCTGCGAGTTCGCGAAGGGGTGTTGGCACAGTGGGTAACCTTTTCTTCCATGAAAAGTGGATTGGTAAACATCCTGTCATTGATTGGAGATAATAATGAAGCAAGAGAAAAAGGGCAATCCGAGTTTCAACCTCCCGAGTGGTAATTAAAATTATCCCGGAATAAATATTCCCCTGCCCCGCCCTTCAGAAATTTGGCTAATATACTAAAGTCGGCTGAAAGTAGGAAAAAGGCACAACCAAGCAAATTACTTGAATGAACATAACTTATGCCCCCACGTCCGCTCACAATACTTATTGTTTTCTTCTGGTTGGCAACCTCCGGGTGGATGTTATACCGAGAATTCTGGCCCCGCATCACCGCCGGGAACCCACCGCCTTACCATATTGGCATTGCCGATGAAGTTGCCGGCCGCACCATTTCCTGGCAAGTCTTCCAGGATGATGAGCGCATCGGCAATTCCGACACGGAGATTCGCCGTCTCAAAGGAGGACGGTTTGCCTTAAGAAATATCGTTCGCTTTGAAAAACTCACTGGTTTGCAAATCCTGGGTATTGGTTTCCGTAAACTCTCCAGCACTTACATCGTGAATCGAGTCGGCCAATTGAGACGAATGGAAGCCGAGATCTTACTCGATTTCAAAGGCTACGAAGGAAAAATCACCTTTGACGGTAATGTAAAAAACAATCATTTACATTCCGCTCTCACGATTCCGGATATTTCCTTCCTGGAAATTGCCATTCTCCCAAAACGATTTGAGATCGAGCCGATCAAAATCAACGGCAAAGGTAAAATACTCAACATCCTTCATCCCCAACATAAAATCCCCGGTTTGTGGAAAGGCCGGCGTTGGAAAGTGCCCATGTTCAACCCTTTTGAAACCGCGGCAAAGTCAGTCTTGGGAGGGGGCGGCGAGATCGGGCTTTCCAAGCTAATTGCCGAGGTTCATTCGGATTCCATTACTTGGGATGGCATATTGATTCCCACCTGGCGAATCGATGTCGGCGAACCGGGGAAAGATCCCCAAGCACGCATCTGGGTCCGCCGCAGTGATGACTGGGTTTTGCAATACGAAGCCCGCCATGAAAAGAAAAAAATCTTGCTCAAACGAAGAATCTCCGATTAATGCCGGCCGAACAC
>CAZPPD010000603.1:0-4195 GCA_964588185.1 uncultured Alcaligenaceae bacterium
ACACCATATTACACGTCCAAACATGCGGCTTTACAAGAAGATTGCCGAACAAAAAAATGCCGGGCGCGCTTGGGAGGAACGTGGCTTGGAAATGATTTTTGGCAACAACCGGATTCGATTTGTGGCTAACTTGCTTGCGGACGATAGTTATGCCAGCAATATGGAAAGAGCAAAAGCCTTCCAAGAATCAGGCTTTGGTGGACGTACCAAGTTTTATGAGCAAATGAGACAAATGCGATACTACAACACTGAAAAATCCTCTGAACCCTGTCCAAAACTCACTCAATTGCAATCGGAGAAAACCAAGGCAGTGCGGAAATCCCAAAATCAATAGGGGGTTGGACTGTCCGCCAGTCCGGGCTTTTTGGAACTGCGTGGCTGGAGGCAGAATGAGTGGATTTATGAACACTTGTCCGGTCCAGGGTTTGTTGGACTGTGACATTGTTAATACTGTTGCACCATCGACCCCTGGATTCATCCACTAACAGCAACGCATTTATCATTCGCATACTGTGTTTAAAGAAAGTCTTGCTCTTTATTCCGAAATTTATATAAAAATTATCAGATATAAGTTCAAACTCTTCTCAGTATAGGATCTTCACTTCCTATCTATTTGGATTCTCACATTAGGCCTGATTCGGGCCATAGAGATCTTAATTAACCCCGGTTGGCCTGCTTTAAACCTAATATAGTTGAATCTACCGAATACCAAACATATCCCACGTCTTCTCAACTTGAGATAGTCTTGGTGGATTTGATATTTTCGGGTCTATCTCACCCCAGTAAAGGGTTATACGAAAAAACCGTCACTCCAATTCAGCAACTATATAAGTAGAAGCCATTTTTCTATTCAGGTGAATAGAGATTATAGTTTCCATTTCTATCTTAGAGGACACACTATCCTTGCTTTCTAGGCAACGATTTTCAAAAGGAGAACTATCATGGATGATCATCCAAGATGTGATTTACAAAACCAAATTAGTAGGGTTATACCCAAAGTATCGCGAGAAAACCGGTCCCAACCACCTGTTAAGAGTGAAAATATCAAGGGATTACAGAACACAGTGCCACATGAGACTGCCGGCAGTAGTAGGGAATTCAATTGCACTATATGTGAAGACATTGAATCGGAAAAGGAACATATAAAACCAACTTCTTCCTTTTGCGAACGTGTTCCCGACTTTATGCAGCTCGACTGGAATATATACAGGCCTATCCAAAAAGAGCCTGCCCTTCAAAAACCCGGCAGGAAAAGGATTAATAAGAATTACGCGATGGTTGCCGCCATTACGCAACAGGTTTGCAAACAAAGATCGGGAAGGATAATTGTCCCGGATGTGCTATTCGGTCAACTAGTCTGGGGCGGTGAACGCCATAAATGGCCAAAAAATTGGCGACAATCCTTGGTCAAAACTCTGGAGAAATTTGCCGACAAAGAAATGATTGAGCATGCAACAATATTGGAAAAAGAGGAGCGGAATGCTGAATGTCCCCCTCAATGTGCATTGTTCGGAAGGAATCTTCGTCACAGTCACTTTCAAATCACCCTAACTACAAATGATGAAGATCATCCACAAGACAAATGCTTCGGAACCATTCTGGGGTGGTTAGATATTTTTGGATACGGCGGGGCGGGTGAGAATCGAAGGTATCTTTGGAATCCAAAGAGGTTCCATGCGGATCCTGAGGTGTTTGTCGAGAGGTGGGAGCTTGAAGATGCACAACGGGAGGAAGAAGAACAAAAAGAATTTATTAAAACCATTCGGAGATTGAAGAAGAATGGCTCACTTGCCAGTGTTTATTTTCCCATCCTTTTGTTTGGCTCAACCCGTGGCATGGATCTTACTATCAATCAACAAAAAATACATCGTGGCATAACCCATGAATTAACACGAAACAAAAGCAAATCCACCACAGACAGAATTGATAAAGCAGAGATCCTTATTGGCGGACAAGTATCACAAACCGAGTGGTCCATAGCCAGTTCACTTTGTCCTTTTCTAAAACGCGGGGTTCGGTACGTTGGATTCAATGGGAATGGAAGTGGAAAGAAAAAGAGGAAGTATCATGGTCGCGGGTATTCGTTGTGGAGTTGGATGACCCGGGTAGGCTATGCGTTATCCGATGATGCCGAAACTCGCTGGCAGTGCGTTCAGCGTTTCTTTAAAGATCTCGACCATTTATGCCATAGGTTTGGGTTTATTGTCGCAGGTTGGCACCCTAGGAACCATGACTGGCTTTCATTTGGATGTATGAAAAACCTTCTACGTTCATCGCAAGGAAGGAGATGGTTAGCATCGTGCAGGATTCGTATATATACAGAGGCAGACTATCTCCATCGCTGGCGTCAATTGTTTGCTGAGAGGTCGGGATTTTCCATCATCCCTGGATTGGATCGGGAAGAAAACATAGAAAGCGGTCCAACTGATTCCCGCAATAATTTCCTTGAATTCATTCGGGTGAATAAGGTCACCCAAAAAGCTCTCGCTAAACAATTGGAGGTGTCTCCATCGCTGGTCAGTAAGTATCTCACGGGAAAGCGTACTTGGAGTGAAAAGTGGAGTAATAAGTTGAAAGTTTGGCTCGAAAATTGGTCAAATGTTGGGATTAAAGTTGACCTATAATCCTTTTAATGGACTGTAGTTGACAAGATATTCCCTTTAATCGGTGCATAAATGAACAAATACTCCATTTAATTAACATAGGCTGCTTGCGTAACTGTATGAATATCAACATGTTATGGATTCGCTTGTCGTTCTACGAAGTGTCTCTTAACACGTAGTATCACTTCCGGCCTCCGCCCGACCGTCTTGCGGGACGGCGGTTGGAGTCCGGAATATAAAAGACAAAGATTTCCAAACTTGTATCCATGACTACACCACGAAAGCTATAACGTCCCTCTATCGGCCATTCCTGTTTTCAGCGCCTCGATCTGGTAAGAAAAGTATGTTGTTGGGAGTGTTATAAGGAAACAAGGATGATTTTATAACGACAAAACTAAGTTTCTCAAGTTTATCTTGTGTTGGTTTATTCCTAGCATACTCCCGAATTTCAAAGGGAAACCTTCGAAATTGAATTCCTTTCTATTCAGCTGAATAGACTGGGTATTAACTTGGGAAAGTACCAAACTTTATTTCCAACCGGACTATATCACGACAGTGTAATCTTCACCTTCGAAGAAGATCACATTGGAAGTGTCTTGTAACCTCGAAAAAAGGAAGGATTACTTCACCTCGATCGAGGAGGACCATATAAAGACAAGTCTTCCTTCACTCAAAAATGGGATTGGAAAGATCATGAAAAATCGTGTGAATAGAATAGTAGAATACAATTTGCAACCGAGTAGAAGATTAATGTTTAATCTTTCCATAAGAAAAATAGTATTCAGCGCTGCTAGAGGCCGAGCCTAAAGCGAGGCCGAATAGCAGCTCCGTTTAAATATATCCCGAAGGGATATATAAATACGACTAACCTATAGTTAGTCGTTAGCACATGAAATGGAAAAGTCAAATAAAAATAATAAATTTCAAATTTAACCTATACCCTCATACTATATTGTCCAAACTTAACATAATTAAGTCACCGATTAGATCGATATAGATTAACATAGCCTTTCTCGAGCACCAGCGCGCGTTCACGGCGATTTAAGCCTTTGATCGACCTTGAGGCCTACTTTAGTGTATAACGCGCTTAGAATCGATTCTCGGCGATTATGGAGGAAGTGTAGAATTATTACAAATGCCGCGAATAGGAAGGCACTATCACCAATTGCACGAGTAGAGGCTATGTGAGTACGACCACATAGTACCCTACGATTTACAATGATACCGTTTAACCAGCGATCGGATTGTTCTTTTTTGGAGCCACCCCTCTTAACTTGCGATTGGAAAGTTACTTCTAAACCTGGTTGGAACTGGTCCTACCGAGTGTCCAGGCAGTAAACTCGTTTCCAATCCAATTGTTAGCGAAATGTGACAGCTTTTTTTAATTTGGTTTATGTAATGTTCAACAATGGAATGAGCCTATTTAATTTATTATCCAGCGATTTTACCTCTTTAATGAATCAAAAAACGGCATGCCACCATATTAGTCTTTAGTGCCCTACTATTTTCAAGCTCAAACCTCTCGTGTACGTGCTCCCAACCAGTCTCTATTTAGGGTTTCACATCCTTTAATCGAGACTTTGTAACGAAAT
>CAZPPD010000604.1:0-4195 GCA_964588185.1 uncultured Alcaligenaceae bacterium
ACCACTCCCAAACATTGCCCAGCATATCGAACAGGCCCCACTTGTTGGCTTTTTTTTGGGCAACATCTTTCGTTTCGGAGTTCGAGTTGTCAGAAAACCAGGCGATTTCCTTGAGGTTGTCCTCGTAAGCTGGGCCCTCAGTTCCCGCACGGCAAGCGTATTCCCATTGGGCTTCCGGTGGCAGTGACAGCTCCATTTCGGGCAAGAGCTCATTCAGTTTGCCAATGAACTCCTGGGCCATGTCCCAAGAGACTTGTTCGACGGGACGTTTTGGTCCAGAAAAATGGCTAGGATTTTCTCCCATTACAGCCACCCATAATTCTTGCGTGCAGGGTGTATCAAAAATCCAAAATCCCCGTTTAATCCTTTGGTGATGTTGTGGCCCCTCATAATCCATGTAGCCATCCTCATCTTCCGGTGACCCCATGGTAAATTCCCCCGGTGGTATCCAACGCATTCGTTGCTTGACCGAGTTTACTTCGAATTCGACCCAGTGACCGAATTTATCTTTTCCCCATTGTTTTGCCCAGTATGGTGGCTTTCCTTGCCAAAATGGATCTTCCTTGATTAGGTCCAGTTTAATTTGCCCATTGCGAGTCCGGAGCAACGAAAGGGGGCTGCCAATTGTCAATTCATTCTGTTCCGCGATCACTACCTTTTCCCGATCCAACAAAACGGCAAGAGTTCGTTCCGGAAGATTCTGG
Source organism: uncultured Alcaligenaceae bacterium (assembly GCA_964588185.1). Classification (GTDB taxonomy): domain Bacteria; phylum Planctomycetota; class Planctomycetia; order Gemmatales; family Gemmataceae; genus CAZPPD01. The sequence continues at coordinate 705 of CAZPPD010000604.1, forward strand.
TCGCCCATGTCACGTGGCCGCATCGTCGAAGGCGGCTTGCTCTCCGGCAGTTTGACAAGTTTCCAGAAGGCGTTGAGTTCTTGAGAAACCGAGGATTTCTGCATTGCCTGTTGAGGAAGCTGGTTAAACGCTTCGCGAAACCAGTGAGCGTGAATATCTCCCGGCCCTGCTGGAGTGGGATCGATGAATTTTGCCCGCCACTGTCGAAACCAGGCTGCCGCTTGGTCCCAATCCTCTTGTTTTATAAGCCCTTCCTGCACTTCCTTTTCCAGTCCAAGCAACTCCGCGTAAAGTACGCCGGGATAGATTCCCTGCCGCAGTTCTCGGTGGGCTCGAAAGATCTCTGCGCGGACTTCTGTAGGTTCCCGGAATCGTTCGGGTTCCAGCTCTTTGACCATTCCGCGGTCAAAGGTAGCAGCGTCGCAATGTCCGCTAGTGAAATAAGGGGACTGCCACACAAGGGACTCGATCCCCGGATCCTGCCGAGTTTCTGGAAGGAGGCGACGAACGACCCGTATCAAAACCGGGTCAACTCGGACGGTGAAGGATAGCAAGCAGAGAATGCGTTCAATCGCTTGACTTCGTTTTTCCTCTGGCAGCGGTGGTCCGGAAGTAGCTTCCCAAGGAAGGATTTCCCAGACCGCTCGGATTGCATCGGGAAACTCCGCGAGACTGCAAGGTACGATTGCCACCGGGAGAATTCCCCGGTTTTGCATGGCCTTACCGGAACCATACCATCGCTCCAGACTCCAACCCTCGTCCTGAGCGAGAACTCCCAAATCGCTAAGGGCGATGACCAAAGGCAATGGATCACTCGGCACTGGAAAATCCCCATCGCCACAGACAGAAACCCCAAACCCTGCCTCAGGGTAAAGTCGGCGTAAACCCTGAAGGACCTGGCTCTGATCTTTCCAATAGGGTACCAAATGCCGGGACCGGTCCACGAAAACCTCCACCTCGGAAGACCAGACCCGGCGAATTTGCTTGGTAATATAGTCGGGAATACGACCTCGACTGAGGTCATCCACAAGACGTTTGACATCTGGGTGATGCGTTGGGCGTTCAATAATCCCGTGCCTTCGCAATTTGGTCAGAACCTCCGCATTGGAGGCGAGAGGAATCAGAGGGACTTCCCGCCGCTGATACTCATCACTAACCCTTTCCTTAACTTGACTTTCTTCTGGGGGAGGAGTTGGTTCGTGAAAAGAAATGCTCTCCGCCCGCCAGAAAGGAACTGGAGCAAACACCTGATCCTGTGCGGAGGTAATCGTTTCGATTGCTCCAGAAGTGGTTTGCTCAATTGAGTGAGTGGACCTTGCTTGGGCCTTTTGGGCTTCTTTTTCCGGTTCCCGAACGAAACCCAACAGGTTGGCTAGCGTGTCGAACGACGGATCATTTTCTACGAGTGCTTTGACAAGATCGGCTCGTCCTGCGATTCCTTGGTTCATTTTTGACCATCGGATAGGGATTCAGACTTTTGCAATGTATATTTTTGGATTTCCCAGAGAAGGTTCTCCCGTTTCTCCTCAATCTGAGCCATTTCTTTCTTGGTTAACTTCTTGTCGGTTGAGGTCATGTGGATGACTGCCCGCAACAGGTCGAGGTATTCCGCTTGTCCAGGAAGTGGTTTTTGATTGCGTTTTTTGGCGGTTTCTCGATCCTGGACCACCATTTTGGCTGCCTTGGTGAACAAAAGCGAATCCGTCGGGACATCGGGAAAATGAATGCGGCCTCGATCAGCCAGGAGCTTTTCTAGTTCATCCGGTAAGGAGGGCAACTTGATGTTGAGGACCAGGCAACGCCGAATGAAGGCATCTGGTAGAGTGCGCTCTTCGTTGGTGGTAATGAGGACTAGCGGTGGTTCCCCTTGTGCTGTAACGGGCTCCTTCCGACCAAACGGTTGAAACTGACTTGCTCCCAATGCTTCCAACAAACCGTTAGGGACATCCGGGTCGGCCTTGTCGATCTCGTCGATGAGAAGCACGACGCCATGGGCAGGATCTGTTCCTTCCAACACAGTCTCCGACTGTCCATCGCTTCTTTTCACTTGGTTTTCCGCATCTTTCCAGTCAAATGCCCACCACAGTGGTCCGGGTTGGACATAGCGGGAAAAATCCAAGTTCTTGCGGATTTCCTCCCGGACATAATCTGAATCTTGAGATTCCCCAGGAGAATCCACCTTTGCCCCGTGGACAACTGAGGCGATCGTGGCTTCCAACTGGGCGTCGGCCAAACGGCGCACGGGGTCAAAGGTCCACATGAGATCGCGCGATTCCGTCCGGGAATCGACGACCGTCTGCACAATTGGCCGTTTCAGTTTCCGGGCCGCCGCATGGGCAAGTTGGGTTTTGCCAACTCCTGGTTCGCCCCGGACCAGTAAAGGGCGACAGGCGCACAAAGCCGCTTTGATCGCCATTTCGCTGTCGTGATCGAACTGGTGATATTGCTCGGGCACTCCTTTGCGAGCGACCAGCTTGACTGGTTCGCTCCAGTTGATTTCGTTTGAATTCATGTAGTGCCGTATTGTTCAAATCGTTTTATTTGGGGTTTCAACCATTGAAATAGTTTTACTTCTGCAGCAGCAAGATCAGGCCTGACATCTTTGTTCGCAAGCTCCAGGAATATCAGGGGCTTGACGGCTTTTCGAATGGACTCAATTGCTTCCCGTTTGATTTCTGAATCGGTTTTGGTGAATGATACAACACAATAAGGGGTTCCCATATCTAATTCCGGCCATTCTCCGAGGGCTTGCGACAACAAGTCTGAAATAGAAGCAAAACGAGTTTCCGCGTCATCGGATTGAAATGCAAGTATGTTTGGATCGACATTTTCAGCGATATCCTCAATGATTTTTAATTTTGTTTCTCCTGGATTTCCAAGCGGGGGTTTTTCAAACGGAAGGGCAGGTTGACCACGAAAATCTAATTTTGAACCCTTTTTTAGGGACTTGAACCGGGTCGGTCTTTTATCCTTCGCACTCATCAAGACTTCGGCCCCATGGTGGGTTGAAGCAGTTTCGACTACCATCAGACAGTCACAATCAGAAGTTTGTTTTATCAGTGAACAAACCGCATCCGCGGGGAAATGCAATGCTAAAACCGTATCAATTACCTCCCCTATTTCCTTTGCATCATCATTGTTTTTCGTTTCCATTTTCTTGTAAAGATTTACCAACTGAGCAATTAAACTGCCTTTTGAAAGTGGCTCAATTAAGGTTTCCGCTAATCTTTCCAATGCTTTGTCATTTATCTTGTTGGAAAACGGACATGAGACGATTTCAGCAATGTCTCGCTTAGATTGTTCATCAAGGTATCCCAAAATTTCTTTCAATTTCTCCTTTGTCCAAGTCTCTAACTTGTAATATTCACCCACATCCAGTTCGATGGCATTGCAGAAAGTATTATTCTCAAGAAGTCGGCATAGTGGAACCATCACTATTTCCGGTTTGTCATATCGAGAATCACAGGCACTATGAATTCCGACGATGATCG
>CAZPPD010000605.1:0-4188 GCA_964588185.1 uncultured Alcaligenaceae bacterium
GATTTGTAGGGTTCTTATTCTCTGTCTCAGTTGTTTTCTTGATGGTAGGGCAGGGGAGGGCTCAGTCTTTTTTGCAAGAAAATCCCAACAGCATCTCTATACCTAATGAGAAAACCTCGCTATTAAATCGCTTGAAACTCGCCCGAAAGTTGGTCTCCGAAGAGAAATGGGGAGAGGCAATATCCGCCTATGAATACTTGCTTCGCGATGCCGGTGATTTTCTGATTCCGGTGGCACATCCGGCGGATGAAGTGGCTGGGACCTCAAGAAGCGTTCAACTCCGGCATATTTGCCACCAAGACATTGCCCACTTTCCCCAGAAAGCCCTTTCTCTTTACCGCCGGAAGGTTAATCCGGAAACCAAACAATGGCTGGAAATAGGGAAAAAGCAAAGAAATCCTGTTCCGTTGCATAATATTCTGCGAGAGGCTTTCTGCGGTTCGTTAGGTGATGAAGCCATTGATTTACTTGGGGATTTAGCTTTTGAAGAAGGTGATTTTGCCACGGCTCAGTATTGGTGGTCTCGCCTTCTTCCCAGTAACTACACAGCCCCCCAGAAGAAATTGTCCACTAATATTCCCTACCCGGAACCAGATATTGATCTGGCGAAAATTCGGGCAAAATTAGTGTTAGCTTACTTCTACCAGGGGGACCTCACTAGGGCGAAAGAAGAACACAAAGGTCTGGAGAAACGATACCCCCAAGCAAAGGGGGAGCTTGCCGGAAAAAAGGGAAAATACTTCGTGATCGTCCAAGAGATCATGGGACAGGGGCTTCCGGACTTCTGGCAAAAAAAAGCATGGTCGACGCTCGGGGGAAACCAGCTGCGGAATAGAAAAGTTGCAATTCTTCCGAATAATAAGCAATGGCAGGATGGTCCTACTTGGCGGGTTCCCTTGCCGGGAAAAAGAGGAAATCCAAACCAGGAAAAGCTTTCTTACCGGGAAAAAGCCAAGGCTTTATCTTCATTTCCCATCATCTCAGAAGAAATGGTTTTCGTAGCAGGGCCATCTTCAGTACAAACCTTTAACTTGTATTCCGGAAAGGAATTAGGGAGTTACCAGCTGCCAGAAGGAGATAACTTCGAAAATCACGATGAGGCTATTGATGGTTTGTCCCGCTTCTCCCCTTCGGCGACGGAAGGAAAAATAGTTTGCCGCTTTGGAGATCGCCACTTTTCCTCTCTGAAAGAATCCTCCCGGAAAGCAACGCATAGTTATTTAATATGTCTGAATATCAAGAATCAGAAGCTCAAAGAATTCTGGAAAACCAAAGCAGAACCAAGCAAAGAAGAGGCGGCAATATTTTCCACCCCGCCTTTGACTTCCGATGGGCGAGTATTTGTCGGGCTAAGCCGCATTTCCGGATTTCGTCTACAGATGAGCGTGATATGTTTTGGGTTGGAAACCGGGGAGTTGATTTGGGAACAGCCGGTCCTCGAAATTCCGGACATAAAAGACTGCGAAGCCAAAGTAGTAACCGATGGAACCTTAACTTTGGCAGGTCCGAATGTGGTTTTCTGTTCCCAACAGGGCGTCGTGGCTGCAGTCTCTCAGGACAATGGCACGATCAGTTGGTCAGTCCGCTATCCCCACCGGGGACCTTATACTCGGAAGGGTTTCTCTTCTCCTCGAGAGCTTGGATGCTGCCTCTGTGCGGAAGCCAAGATCTTCGTGGCTCCAATGGATAGCAACCGGATTTTATGTCTGGAACCGGTCAGTGGAGAAACCATTTGGGAGCGCGATCAATTACAACCGGTTCATCTTCTTGGCTGTCATATGAAGCGATTGGTTTTTACCACCATAAATGGCATCCGAGCGGTGGATGCTGATAATGGAAATGACCAAAACGGTTGGCAGCAACCGGTTGTGGGAAAACTACCCCCGTTCGGAAGAGGACTGATTGCCGGAGATTGGATATTTTGGCCTACCCAAGATCCAAAATTTCCCTTACGGGTGATCCACATTGAGGATGGGCAACCTGAAAGAGGGAATGTGATATTTAACCCATCGCAACTGCGTAAGATCACGGCGGGAAACTTTGCTTATTCCAATGGATGCATGGTGGTAGCGACGGAAAAGGAATTGGTGGGCTATGTGCTTCCGGGGGAGAAGGTGGGCAAAAAAGCACCGGTTTTGCAGAATCAGTTGAAGAAGCCAACCGAAAAAACCACGAGTGTCGGGGTAGATGTTCAAACTTGGAAATCTTCAGTCCGAGTCCTTTCCTTGCAATTCCCCCTTGCCCGCCAACGGAAAGTCCCGGGGGATAGGATATTTTTCCCTGTAGTTTCACCCGAATGCAAGAAAAAGCCTTTTTTCTTGGTTAAAGGAACAGATGTTCTGGCTTATTCTTCAGAACTCAATCCGATAGGTAAGTGGAAGGTAAACTTTTCTCCCACTTGGGCTGCTTGCGATGAAACTCGGATCATATTTGCGGGAAATAAAGGTATTTCCGCCCATTCGTGGGATGGTGGGCTTCAATGGAGTTGGAGAATACAGAATGCAGGAAAAAATTCTGACGAGAAGGTGATCTCCAAATTACCTTTTGCGTCACTTTCGGGCGGGGGATTATCAGAATTTCGGGCAGTTGGCGGGACGGTTTACTGCTTTCAAGATTTGACATGCCTTTTGGGCTTTCGCATGGGGGATGGATCCCTCGTGGAAAGATACCTGCCTCCCGGAAGTAAATTGTTGCCCTTGGAAACTAAACCGGCTTTCTATCCAACAAAATATCTTGGCCGCTGCAAATTCCTGCTTACCAAACAGGGAAAAATTCTTTCCATTCAAGGATTAACCACCCGCCTTGAACCCGGACCTTCAAGGCCTTGGCCTCAAAATCCACCGGAAATCGAAGAGGGAAAGGTTGTCCTTATTCGTAAGCCATCAGTGATCGAGTTGGTGGATACTCGGAAATATTGCCATGAACCAAAATTCCAGGGAGTCATTTGGACCTACACTCCTCGATCCCAATCCACCCTAAGTGGAGAGTTACCTCATTTCTACTCGTCCAAAGATAAGCTATTGTTTTTAGTACCCAGAAACTATGGGTACGAATTAGAGCGTGTAGACCCCAAGACAGGAAAGAATCTCTGGGCACCAGCCGGCAGAATTTGTCCACAGCCTTTTTCTCGGGGGGCGATTTGCTTTGGCAAGAATAAGGCCTATTATGCATCTGGAAATCTTTTGGTAGCGCGATCTTTGGAAACTGGGAGAATTGTATGGCAAGAAAATCTTCCGGAAATTGCAACTTCCTGGAATCTACGCCTAAGTAATCAGCACCTCGTGGTTTATAGTGCAGCAGGGAATTCACCGAAGGTAATGCCTCTGATGTTGGGAAAATTACCGGTTTCGATAAAATTACCCCATGCAAAAATTTACGCCATGAGATTGCAAATCCACCAAATCACTGATGGTGAAATAACCCAGCAAATGGATTTTGGCAAAATGGAAGTGGGGAAAGGAAAATTCCTGTTCTTTGATGTTAGTTTGGTGGTATCTGCGCATGGGGAGGTTTGGAAGATCTCCGCTAAGAAAGAAAAGCTCGGCAAAACAGCAAATTCCTCATGACGGAATTGTTTTCTCTTTGTAACATGGAATTTTCGTGCCAATCCCCCAGCAATAATCATAATTACCAATGGGAATTATTCTTATTTGTCAACATTCCGGCAATCACGAATAATATCCTTATTGAATTGAATTCCTCCGAGATCAACTCACTATGAATAATCCCCAACAACCCGTCGCCCCCGTCACTTGCCCCAATTGCAATTTACAAACTCAAGTTCCGGTTGGCGGAAAGCGATTATGTGGCTGTGGAACTTGGCTTACGGGGCCTGTAGAACCGGAAATTGTGGAGCCGACTACTACCGCCAAGCCGCAACCCCGAATGGAGGGAGAATTGGCGGCGATCGAACGTCTGAATGAAGGCTACCGCCGCATCACCTCGGAATTAAGCAAAGCAATTGTCGGTCAGAAACAGGTGATCGAAGAATTGCTGATCGCCATCTTTTCCCGGGGGCACTGTTTGCTGGTTGGTGTTCCCGGTTTAGCCAAGACTTTGATGATTCGATCCCTTGCGGATTGTTTGAACTTGAGTTTTAGCCGTATCCAATTTACCCCGGACTTGATGCCCTCGGATATCACCGGCACAGAAGTCTTGCAAGAAGACAAAGCGACCGGGCAACGCTTA
>CAZPPD010000606.1:0-4188 GCA_964588185.1 uncultured Alcaligenaceae bacterium
AATCGTCCGCCTCAACTAACCACCTCCTACCACCAGGCACTTATTGGCCAACCTATGCAATTCAGTATCGAAGCCAGCGATCCGGATTCTCAAGATGAGCTTACCTATTCCGCTAAGGGCCTACCCGAAGGAGCACAGATTGATGAAGAGACCGGTCGCATTACCTGGGTACCTGGTCCAGGTCAGGCCGGCGAACATTTGATTACTGTCTCCGCATCCGACGGGCTCTCCGTCACCAACCAAAACATCATCGTGCGAGTCGGCCTTGAGGCTGAGGTACCAGATGTCACCATTGAATTGACTCCAAGCTTCCCGGTTCTCCCAGGAAGTTCCGTCCTGGCCCATGTGATTGCGGGAGGTTTCGCCGATATTACCGATTTGACTTTGAAGATCGACGGTCAACCTGTGAGCTTGGACAGTTTTGGTCGAGTGACATTCACCGCAGGTGATCCTGGCAAGACGATTTTGGAAGCAGAAGCTGTAGATGCGGATGGTTACATCGGCAAGGCTTCCTTAGCGCTCAAAGTTCGGGATATCAATGATCAAGCAGCCCCCGTGGTGATTTTGGATGATGGAATCTCCTCTAGTATGCTGACACAAACCACTGAGGTGATAGGCAGCGTTGCTGATTCCAATCTCGATTCCTGGACCTTGGAAATCGCTCCACTCGGCAGTGATGACTATCGGGTAATTGCTGGTGGCGAACAAACCTCAGAATCCGAAGATATAACGCAAATCGACCCGGAAACGCTTGCCACCGGATTCTATCAACTCCGCCTATCTGCGACGGACATTAGTGGCCGGTCCTCTTCCACGGAAACTCGCATTGAAGTTAACACCACAAGCAAAACAGGGGCAATACAAACCACTGTGACGGATTACGAAACGACAATAGACGGCATCCCAATAACTCTTGTTCGCACCTACGATTCACTGTCGAAAGATCAAACCGAAAGCTTTGGCCTTGGTTGGCGGTTAGTCAACCGAGATGTCCAAATCCAAGTTGGTATCGATCCAACCGGTCGTGAAGAATTCGGAGTCTACAATGCTTTGGAAATCGGTGCTCGGCTTTATCTCACGCTACCGGATGGTGCCCGTGCAGGATTCACATTCCAACCCACCAAAGTTGAAATAACCGGCTTGCCTTCGGAATTGGAATACTACCGTCCAGCCTGGCAAGCTGATGAAGGAATCACCTATCAACTAGAATCCGTTGATACCTTGTTGGTCCGCGGCGGGGACTTATTCTACGACCAGGCAACCGGGCAACCGTACAATCCGGCAAGTCCATTCTGGGAAGGAATTGACTATACTTTGATCGGTCCGGATGGCTCTCGTTCATTGATAGATGGAGAACAAGGGGTCGTCGAACAACAAACTGCCGAGGGGCATCGCCTATTCATTGGCGACAGTGGAATTACTACGGAGACGGGTGTCTCAATTCGTTTTGTCCAAGACTCCTTTGGCCGAATCGGGGCTGCCAAGCTGCCGGATGGATCTGTCCTTCATTACCAATACAACGCTAAGGGTGAATTAGCCGAAGTAACCAAAGACAACCAAGCCCAGTCGCGGCATGGCTACGATGCAGGCAATCCCGGCTTACTTACGGTGACTACTAACTCTGCAGGCAGCTTTGCCTACCGATACGAACAAGTTGGGACAGAAACCGCCCTAATCGCAGACCTTGGCGAAGCCATAGATTTCAATGGAAATGCCGAGAAGCAATCATTACCTCGAGGCGGTACTCATGACTACGCATTTACCATCAGCTCCGAGCAGATCCATTCCACCGCAAGTAGTACCGTATTGGTAAGAGTAGTTGCCGAACGGTATGCCAGCCTATTCTCTGCAGCCGAACCAATTATTCCCGGATTAGAACCCTACGCTCGCTATATCGATGGAGATCGGACCGTAGCTGTATTTGGAGTCTCCGAGCCGGGAACCTACCTCCTCACCATTAAGGGTGCAACTGCCAATGATCGTGGAGAATATCAACTCTTTGTCGATATTGCCGGTGACGTGGATGCAAATGGTTTAGTTGACGGCGAAGATAGTCAAGCCATCGCAGCAGCCTTGGGCTCCTTCGATGATGACGACACCTATGATTTTGCAGCAGATCTGGATGCCAGTGGTTTCATTGATTCTGATGATCAACTCATCTTATACAACAACCTCGGCTTTTCCGATGATTTCGGTGCATTCAATCCACCGGATTACTTCTCTGGAATAAATGTCCAAACCTGGACTTCTACTGGAAGCTCGAGTGGGGATGATGACGACGGCGATGACTTCGAAGACCCGCCGGCAAACGTAACTCCATTGAATCCGACTGAATCCTCGGAAACCACAAGCATCACCAATGAACCGTCTCTTCCAACTGCAATTGTTCCTTCTGATGTCATTACTATCGGAGTTACCAACGGTTCCTTTACAGAGACGGATCCTTCGCAAATCGGTTTTGGTTGGACCACTCAAGGAAATGTTTCCTTCCAGGATGGAAATGCAATTCTGGAAGAAGCGGACCATTTCCGGACGGCTCTCATGCAGCCATTCTTCGTTCCCGCAGGAGTCAACTACCTTCGCTTCGCTTTACTGGATGTCTCTTTAAATTCTGAGGCTGGCTCTCCACCGGATGCTTTGGAAGCTTCGCTGCTTGACCCGGACACTTTGGAACCACTAACAGCACCAGTAAATCTTCTGGGATCCAGCGCCTACCTCAATATCCAAAGCGATGGCACCTACGATCTTGGTGAGGGAGTCATGATTACTGGAGTTCCGGATAACAATGGAATCCTAGGTGATCAAGTTCCCCGGGTTGTGTTCCTCGATATTAGTAGCCTGCCGGCAAGTTCTGAAGTTGTGCTTTCCCTGGATCTTTTGGGTTTCGGCTCCCAAAATAGCCGGGTAGTGATTGATAATGTCGACTTTAGTGTCGATGGGCCTGTTTCACCTTTGGCGAATCCGGAATTCGCAACCACAACTGAGGACACCCCGGTCGCTTTGGATGTCCTTAGTAACGATGAGCCGGCAGGAGTTGATCTTGTTCCTAAATACGTCGTCGTTACCACACCACCAGCCAACGGCACTACTGAAGTGGACTCAGAAACCGGAGCTATCACCTACACACCAGGCGAAAACTTTACCGGCCCGGATACCTTTGGGTATCAAGTCCGCGATGAGGATGGATTCTTGTCCAACGAATCGTTCGTCGTTATTACTGTTACTCCGGTAGCAGATGCTCCCACCCTCTTAGTCGGGCAGACAAAGGGAGATCAGGACACACCATTGGACCTGGTGATTGTCGCTCAACTTGTTGATAACGACGGCTCCGAAACCATGCAGATTGACATCACAGACCTGCCGCCTGGTTCACACTTAACCTCCGGAACTTTAATTGATGTTGGTCACTACCGCTTGACTAAAGAACAGCTCCCGGGCCTTCAGCTAATTCCACAAGCGGGAGCAATTGACGACTTCGAGGTTTCGGTAACTGCAACAGCGACAGAAACAGAAACCGGTGAGCAAGCATCCTCGGTAGCAAAAATACCTGTGAAAATTGATCCGGTAGTCGCGAATCCGGTCACGATAGTTGGTTTCACCGTTAATAAGGGTGAAGACCAACGATCGTTAGTCCACACACTGGAAGTGGAATTTAACCAAGATGTGGTGATCGATGACCCTGCCAGTGATTTCAGAGTGGTAACCGCCGATGGAGCCAAGGTTGATGTGCCCTCCGGCCGTTATAGCTATGACCCGGAGACCTACACTCTTACTATTGATCTTGGCTTGGGATATAAAGGTACCCAACCATCGGAATTACTCGAAGGTCTAACTCCGGAATATTGGGCCGATGAAAACAACTTCCCGGATTGGTCTGATCCATATCAACCGAACACAGATTTCAACGATGTCTTCGGTCTTCCGCTGGAGGAAGCCCCGGGTCCGATATCCTTGCTTGAAGGTGAACAAGTCTATGACGGTATTGACGACTATCAAGTGATTTCCCATACCGAAGCGATGTTAATCAATGAAGGAGAAGTGCGTCTCTCCTTCAATGCCACCAATGTTCAAGATTTCCAAGGGTTAGTATCCAAGGATGCAACCGGAAATGGTACTGGCGGTCATTTCACTATCTATTTGGAAGATGGTCTCCTCAAAGTCCGCCTGCAAAGTACCACCTCGACCTAC
>CAZPPD010000607.1:0-4183 GCA_964588185.1 uncultured Alcaligenaceae bacterium
GAGCCTGTAGGTAGCCCTGTGAATGTGCTTTTTTGTTTAGATTTCTTCCAGGACATTAGCAAAAGTTGGGGCTTTCTTTAGGTTAGCAATTTTTTTTTTGAGATCCGCGACTTGGATCCCCAGCTTTTCCCCGAGAGAAATGAAATGTTCTATCCAGGAGCGGGCGGCTTCATCCTCAGCCTGAGCCTTGGCAACCAACTCCGGATAAATGTTCTCCAGCAATCGGCAATAGATATTTTGCGGCTGCCACAAATCCACCTCAAAGGGTAACGAGGAAGCCAAGTCGACGCTCTGTTCCAGAGCGAGCATGGGACCCATTTCGGTGGGGTAAGCCTGAAAACGCTCGGCCATGCGGCCCAGAGAGTTCTTCAGCCGGTAAGCCAAGCCGGGAATGTCCAGTGTGACATTCCAGCGTTCCGCTTCTTCCAACAAATGTTTAATGTGGTCCAGATCGGGCTCATCATCTTTGAAAGCCCAGTTCAAATCATTACTGACCACAAATTCCAATGCTGTATTGAAAGCCTTGGGTAACGGCGATTCAATATCCGACAAGAACCGCATGGTTGGCAGATTGTCTTCATACATACGCCGGTACACCGATTCGGCTTCGGAGATACGGGATTGCAGAAGGAGCTTGAGTATCTTGCGTTGCTCGTCGCGGAACAAAGATTTCAAAGAGTAGGTCGACTTCTTGAAGCCCTTATCAAGCAGGCGGATAATTTGCGGGAAATCCGCTTTTTCAAATGCTTCGATTAGTTCCTGGAGTAAAGTTTGATATTCCTTTTCATCCTCAAATTGGCGTACTCCTCCATTGACGTTATGGTCTCCAAAATGGAGAACTCCAAAGCTGAGCTCTTTAGTTGCCCAAGTAATTTCCGAGGATACCTTGGTTCGCCCCACCACCATTTTGGCTTTTCCGGCGACAAAGCTGTGGTAATCAGTTCGCTCGGCGGTGTAACAGTAGATCTTGGTGGTTTCTTCGTAGGTTTCGAATAAGGAACTGACGCCATAATGAGCGGCGATCTTTTCCCAATCGACTATCGAGGGCTTAATCCATTTGTTGTAAATGTGGCGGCCATCCTGATGTTCCGGAAGATTGCTTTTTGCTTTTTCCAACCGGTCCAGAAATGCCGGTTCGAAATCACAGTCGAAAAGATGTTGAGCCAATTGAATTACTCGCCCGGCATAAGCAATGACCTGGACGGTTTCAATCCCGGAAATATCATCAAAGAACCATCCGCAACTGGTATACATGAGCATGGCGTTACGCTGCAGTTCCATCAGTTGCAGAACTGTCACTTTGTCTTCGTGAGTCAACTCACGAGCCGCGAATTCGTCAAGGAAAGCATTTACATTTTCCTCGGAGCGATCAAGAATTACGCGGACATATTCATTTCGTGCTGCCCATGGGTCGCGGAGATATTCTTTGGTGGTCTCTTCAAAAGGGTTGGCGACCTCGTCCCGCAACCAATCCAATGCTTCTCGCAATGGGGTTCGCCATTCCTGATTCCATTGCCCTCGGCCGGAGTTACAACCGCAATTACTCTTCCAGCGTTCGACACCGTGGGAGCAACTCCACGCCGTGTATTCCTGGATTTGTACTTCATGGGTAGGGGGATGTTTGTCCAGAAACTCCCCGTAAATGGTCACCCGCACGTCGGGAATCTTTTCGATGTGATGGAGTGCGAAGGCTAAGCCCATGTCTCCGTGAACATGGTGGTGCCCGTAGCTTTCCCCGTCCGTGGCTATGTGGACGATTTGCGGCCAAGGTCGATCACTGGAAAATCCTTCCAGCAGGCGATTCGCAAACCGTTCCCCGCTCTCCAAAAGTTTTTCGAAAGCAACGGCCCTGGAAGTATGGCCATCGTAAAAAAACAGGATAATGCTCCGTCCCGAGGGCAGGTTTTGGATGTAAGGAGTGGTCGGGTCAATCCGGGCACCGGTAGCATCTTGCCATTGTTCGGAATCCAATTTCCGGACTTGTTTTGCCTTGTAGGGAGACAAGATGGTAAAGCGAATCCCAAGTTCCGCCAAGATTTCCAGGGTATCCAAGTCAACGGCGGTTTCCGGCAGCCACATTCCTTCCGGTTTGCGGCCAAAGCGAAATTCGAAATCCTTGATTCCCCAAACGGCTTGAGTGAATTTATCCCGGGCATTGGCCAGCGGCATAATGACGTGATTATAAGCTTGGGCAAGGGCAGTCCCGTGCCCCGAGAATTTTTCCTGACTTTGTTTGTCGGCTTCCAGAATGGATTGGTAAACATCCGGTTTCTTGTCTTTCAGCCAGGACAACAGGGTTGGGCCAAAGTTTAGGCTGATGGAAGTGTAATTGTTGACAATGTTGACAATCTTCCATTCGTGGTCCAACATGCGGGCCACAGCATTGGGGCCATAACATTCCGCCGTGATGCGATCATTCCAATCGTGGTAGGGGTATGCGGAATCTTGCAGCTCCACCTCTTCCAGCCATGGATTTTCCCTGGGCGGTTGGTAAAAATGGCCATGAATACAGACGTACTTTTCCATTCAGTCCAAGTTTTCTTTATTGCGGTTGAAAAAAGACAATTCCAAGCGGTGGGACCGTAACGTTGATGGAATAGGGGAATCCTTGATAGCGAATAGGTGCCGTTTCAACCCCGCCAAGATTTCCCTGGCCGCTGCCGGAGTATTCCTTGGAATCGCTGTTGAGACTTTCTTTCCAATACCCGGCGAAAGGTACTCCAATGCGATAATTATACCAAGGAGCCGGAGTAAAATTACAAACGACAATAACAATATCCCGAGGCGATTTTCCTTTCCGCTGGAAACACAAAAGACTCAAAGCCGCGTTATTCCCGTCCAACCATTGAAAACCATTGTCGTCGAAATCCAGCTGATTCATCGCCGGGGACTCCCGGTAAAAACGATTGAGATCCTCAACCCATTTGCTGACGCCATGATTATTCGGATTTTGGAGAAGATGCCAGTCTAAACTGGATTCATGGTTCCACTCATTCCACTGGCCAAATTCGCCGCCCATGAACAATAACTTTTTCCCCGGCTGGGAATACATGTAACCAAGAAGGAGCCGCAAGTTGGCAAACTTCTGCCAATCATCGCCTGGCATTTTGTTGAGCAAGGAACGCTTGCCGTAAACTACTTCGTCATGGGAAAGAGACAGGACGAAGTTTTCCGTGAAAGCGTAGATCATCCGGAAAGTTAATTCATAATGGTGGTACTGGCGGTGAACAGTATCTCTCTTGATGTACTCCAAGGTATCGTGCATCCACCCCATGTCCCACTTCATGCCGAATCCCAAGCCGCCCAGGTAAGTCGGTTTGGAAACCATGGGCCAGGACGTTGATTCTTCGGCGATGGTTTGCACATCGGGATAGTTTTTGTAGACCTCTTCGTTGAGTTTTCGCAGGAAGTCTATGGCGTCGAGATTTTCCCGCCCGCCAAATTTATTGGGGATCCATTCCCCTTCTTTGCGGGAGTAATCCAAATACAGCATGGAAGCCACAGCATCCACGCGCAGACCATCGATGTGGTATTTATCCAACCAGAAAATAGCGTTGCTGATCAGGAATCCGCGGACTTCATTGCGGCCGTAGTTAAAGATGGCAGTGTTCCATTCGCGGTGCATTCCCAACCGTTCGTCGGAATGCTCGTACAAATGGGTGCCGTCGAAGTATTTCAGGCCGTGCTCATCGGTAGGGAAGTGAGAGGGAACCCAGTCTAAAATGACTCCGATTCCTTGCTGATGGAGATAATCCACCAGGTACATAAAGTCTTGTGGAGTACCAAAGCGGCTGGTCGGGGCATAAAAACCGGTAACTTGATAGCCCCAGGAGCCATAAAATGGATGTTCCATGATGGGCAAAAATTCTACATGGGTGAAGCCGCTTTGTTTGACATATTCTGCCAAGAGCGGAGCCATCTCCCGGTAACGGAGTGGGCGGTTACCATCCTCGGGAATTCTCCGCCAGGAACCCAGGTGAACTTCGTAGATGGAAATAGGTGCATCCATGGAATTGATGTTGTGCCGATTTTCCATCCATTCCTTGTCGCCCCACTCATAGTCCAGATCCCAAACTATAGAACCTGTTTGCGGGGGCTGTTCCTGGTAGAAAGCGAACGGGTCCGCTTTGTCTACTCGATAGCCCCCATAGCGGGAGACGACATGGAACTTATAAACGCTTCC
>CAZPPD010000608.1:0-4180 GCA_964588185.1 uncultured Alcaligenaceae bacterium
TATTTTCAGACAGGGGGCATTATCCTTGTAATAGTCGATGTCATTACACCACTGCAAACGATCCTTTATGCTCAGGGGCGGATTGGGCGGATGTTTCGTGCTAAAAAGGACGCTACCTTGAAAAGCATTATTGAAATACCGGCCTCGAGTGTCGTGTCCCGGAATATCGGGAACCAAGCGGATCTCGCTCAAAAGCAACGTATTGGAACTTCCATCCGGAATCTTTGCCAAGCTGCTTTTGGAATACGAGTAGAAAAGACCATTTAAACTCTTACCTTGGTTTCCGTCGGCATCAAAAGCCGTGGACCCCGCACAGGCAACATAATTCCCATGAAACCCTTGTTGGTTTGAATCGGAAGGGCTGGTCCCGGTCTTTGTTTTGGGATTCAATGGGTCGGCTGGACACATAAAAAGCGGAAGGACCACGACTTCGCCTTTAGACCGCGAATAGTAGACCACATGGGTATGTGTTTCCAAATAGAGTTCGATATCATTGAATAAAGCGAGTTGATCGACATAGGGCAATAACTCCTGCATCCAACATTTCCGATCGGCGGTTAGCCCCGGATCAATGGAAATCACATTATTCACGCCATACGGAAATGCCCCTTCCGCTTCATGGTGGCTATGCATGGCGACAGCCAGTTGCCGTAGGTTATTTTGACACTGCAACCGATCGGCGGCTTCACGGATTTTTTGAACCGCAGGAAGTAACAACGCAATCAAAACAGCAATGATGGCAATCACTACTAGCAATTCAATCAGCGTAAATGCTGGACGTTCTGATGTTTTGTGTTTGAGGAGCGAATCCATTAGGGACCCTGTCGGGTAATTCTCAACACTGCTTCATAATCACCAAGTATCCGCAGAGAAAGTGGATCACCTTGGTTTTCTCCTCTCTGCCACTCCAAAAGCAGCGGAAGATCTTGTAGAATTCCAAGCTTTTTCAACGGGATGGTTTGCAGAAGTTTGTTTGTCTTAGCGTAAACTACTAATTCCAGATTCTGTTTTTTGGATTTTCTCACGCCCAAATAATACAGGGATAAAGGACGATTTTTGTCATCCAAATTCACGGTGACCATTCGCAGCTTCTTTCTGGGAACGGGTTTGCCATCGACAACCAAAGTCCATTTGCGAAGCCAAAGTTGACCAACCGGTGTTATTTGATTTGGTGATGCCAATTTCTTTTTGGTCAGACTTTTTGCGGGGATAACCATCGCTCCGCCCCCTTCGCCTTGTTCCGCCATTGCTTTCTTGGGATCCACCTCCATGGCAATCTGAGCATCGGCCGGAGTGCCGGTCTGCGCTACACATTCGGTGGCATATCCAATTGCCTGCTTTTGGGGCACGGGGTTTTGCTGGGTAGGAGCAGAAGCGAGTGGAAGTAAAGAAATAAGAAAGGTGCCAAGGTATTTCATAAGATTTCGTCCGCTTTAAAAAGAAATTGTGTTCAAATTCATTGGAAATATCATTCACTCCATGCGAATGTATTTTCGCAACTCCAATAGTCTTTCCCGATTAATTTCCGGTGACGGATTTTCCAGCAAAATATCGAGATCCGCGATTGCTCCTTTTTTATCCCCCAATTGATACCGGGCGGCAGCCCGATGCAAGCGTTCTTCCCCCAAGGTAGAATCCACTGCGAGGATGGCATTCTGGTAGCGAAGGATGCCTCGCAGGTCTTTCTCACTCCGGGCTATGTTCACCAAGTTGTGGATCATTCGCACGACAATCGCTTTTTTTGATACGGGTTTCAGGTGCTTTTCGCGGAGGTTCAAACCGGTGATTCCCTTTACGGTCGCCTCGGCTTCTTCTCGACTCATTTCCACTCCCCCTTCGTAGACATCAATCAGGTACGGCTGTCCTTTGCGGGGTTGGTGCTGAACCACAAAATGACCCGGCAAGCCGATTCCGACTACCTTGACATTCAGGCGCTGGGCAATCTCCATGTAAAGCAGGGAGAGCGTAATCGGAATTCCTTCGCGGTCATCGAGAACTTGACTCAGGTAACTGTTAGCGCGATTGTAGTAGTCGGCTCGGCTTCCATGGAATCCGCGACGTTTAAACAATTCCCGATTGAGGGCGGCAAGAATATCTTTTTCCGTGGCCTTTTCGGAAAGGGATTCGGATATGTCTTTGGTGATACGCTCGACTTGTTTGATGTAGGATTGCAAATCTCGGTTCTCATTGTCCAGCTTGTCAATCAAAAAGGCAGCGTGAAGTAAGTCTATGTTCTTCTCATCCTGATCCGTTTCCTTTTTAAGCTGGGACAAAACTTTTTGCTCATGGACTGCCTTCGCCAACAGGCGGAGTTCTTCGGCCTGTTTTACCATGTAGCGGGCTCGCTCCCGCAAAATCTTCATGCTATTTTCGGCGGTCGGTGCAAGTGCGGTTAGCAATCCTTCGTCGGGGGTTTTCCCCGGCTCGATGTTCCGAACCAGCTTCTCCACCTTTTGGACCAGGTTCTTCGGCGGGTGGATGGATGGAAGGCTTTTTGCGATACGAAACCCTTTAAACTCAATGTGAGTGGTACGAAACTTGACCAAGCCTACTCTTCCACCGCGAAGGCGTTGGTCGGTGGATTCGTGGATTAGCTCATCATTGACATAACCCTTGATCCGGTCTTTTTCGACTCGGACTTTCAGATAGTTCCATTCCCCGGGCCGGTAATGGGGAGTGGTATCCTCAAACAGAACTTTCCAGGAAAACACATTCGGACCTTCGAAACGGCTGAAGCGAATCCGGCTATTGCTTGGATAAAATCCATAGTGTTTATTGCGGCCATCGGAATGGATTACCAACCCGCCCGCTCCGGATTCATCATCCAACTTGGCCATAACTCCCACTTCGAAAGGAACCTCAGGCAACTTGGATTTGGACAGACACAAAGTGCGGCCGCCGAATCCTTCCCCAGGTCCGTCCACAATGATCCTGCCATTGCGCTGCCGCCACCGTCCGGAGAAAACGGTTTCCCACTCATCCGGATTTAACCGCCCAATGGTGACCCAATGTTCCATGGCAATGGGGTTTGGTTTTTTCAATAGCCGTTTCAGCGCATTCACCGGAACTGCAAACCCCAGATTCCGTGTCACTAGTGATTTTAAAGTAACAATGCCTTGGACCTTTCCCTGTCGATCCAAAACAGGCCCACCGCTATTTCCTTGTTCGATGGGAATAGCAAGCTGAATCATCTTGCGGCCATCAATGGTCGGCCGCCCGGAGACCACCCCTTTGACCACACTGTTTTTTAGACCCCGCGGATGGCCTAACGCGAGAATATCCTGCCCATCTTTGAGCCTGTCGGAATCACCCAGTTCCAGTGTTGGCAGATCCTTAGCCTCGATTTTTAACAAGGCTAAATCCAATGAACGATCGGACGCATGCACGGATTTCACTTGATATTCCTTGCCCCCTATTTCTACCGCAATCGGCCGTGCCTCACCGATGACATGGAGATTCGTGGCAATCAAACCGTCCTTGGAAATGACGAAGCCGGAGCCGAGCCCTTCTTGTTTGCCCGTGCGGCCGGTGAAGCGGATCACCACAATGGCGGGCATGGATGACTTGGTCAGTTCCTCGACGGATTTTTCGAATGGAAGAGTGGATACTGACTTCTGTCCAAACGAATATGGAATTGGCAGGAAAATGAGTGGAGAAAAGAGTACTATTACAAACCTACTCATGGTTGAATCTCCGGCGTTTGTAGAAATAAGATTTACTCGATTTTTGCACCATGAGGATAAATATTCCACTAGGATTTTGCGGGGGAATCCCATGAAAATAAAACTCGTTGCCTTTTCAATAATTCTTTGCACGCCTTCCTTTTTACATTCTACTCCTCCTAAATTCCGCCTTCATTACATCGAGAAAAATTCCAAGCAGGTCAAAGATGCGGTAATGTCTTGCGTATTGGCAGACCTGGACGGGGATAGGGATCTGGATTGGACTGTGGGGACAATTTGGCCGAAGCCGCGGACCAATCGGACTTTGTACTGGTATGAATATCGGGGACCAAGCCGGTGGGTCAAACATCGCATAGGCAGGGATCGGGAAATGTATGGCGGTGCCTGCACGGCGGATGTTAATTCAGATGGACAAGTGGATGAGATTGCCACGAACCTTTGGTTGAATCAGCGAAAGGGAACCCAATGGAAATTTTCCCGGACAGGCATCGGCGATG
>CAZPPD010000609.1:0-4170 GCA_964588185.1 uncultured Alcaligenaceae bacterium
TTGGGCAATTTTTCTTCGCAGAGAGGTGGAAAGGAGATTTCCGTGATCTCTTCCGGAAAAAATTTCGACTATAAAGCCACTTTTCAACTTATCCAATGAATTTTTTAGTAATCTTACTGCTCCATCCAGGTAGAAATTGTCTTCCGATCCCATGTAGACATGGATTTTTCCCGTAAGGTTTGGGCCTAGTGTCTGCCAATTTCGTTCCAGTATCAATCGAATATCGTAGCGTTTCCAATGCTCGGCAACTGCCGGGTTTATTTCCCCTGTTTTACGATCCCACAATTTGAGAGGTCTTCCATCCTCACCCTTTGGACTAAAAACTGCCTCAAAAGAGCCTAATTGGCCCCCATGGCCCATCACCTCCTCCATTTCCGAAAATGTTTTGTAATTGAAAAGAATTTTCTTTCCTTTACGAGCCAATGGGCGAAGTTTTCCTTGGGAATCAAAGAATGCATTCTCACCAGGGTTATAAATGTTCACTCGTTGGAAATCCCGAAAATCTACCGGGTCGGGAGCGGTTGACCAAGTTCCGCCAAAGAAATCCGGATAGGTGATTTGGAGCCAAAGACTGCTCCATCCACCCGAAGAATGCCCGGTCAACAAACGGGCATACGGTTGGTTTATTGCCCGAACATTTGCTTCAATGAACGGAATGAATTCTTGAGTCAGGGCACTGCCCCAAGGTCCATTGTTTTCCGAGTTGGCAAAGACATGATGGCCCCACTTACAACTGGGGTCCAGAATTACATACAAGAATTCCTTTCCGGCGACCTCTGTTGGATTCCGTCTTACCACTGTAAATGCCCGCCGGTACGTACCACTAAATCCCGGAATGGCATAGATGGTGGGATAGCGGTGATGGGCTTTCGCATCATAGGATTTCGGCAGAATGATGGCCGCTTTCATGAAAACTGGTCGGTTGTGGAATTTCGACAAGAGCCCACTTTTCATCTTGATGATTTTGACTCGGTCATTGCTCGGCAAAGGCGGTACTTCATAGACTTGGTCCAATAGCAACTTCACGGGCCCGATTTCCGGGTCCAAAAGTTTTTTGTTTGGCCGGCAATAGCCATTGCCTTCGGCGGTACTGAAGCTGCGGGCTCCTTTGTTGAAGTCCATTACCGCATGTATGTAGTATTTTCCGCCAGGAATCTTATTCAGCCGTACCGGAAACCCAAGGTCATCCACGGTGATTTTTCTCCATGTTCCCGGTCGCCAATCCGTAACATCGGTAGCAAAAAAAGGCTCGGGTTTAAACCAATTAGGACCCGAAGGTAAGCTTTTTCGGGACTTGGACAACAAAACATAAATTCGCCCGGAAAAGGGTTTGGCGGAGACCTTGGGTGAAAACCGCAAATGGAACTCCAACGGTTCCGCATTTACCGGGTTTGCGAAAGAAAGAACCAGGAACAAGAAACCAGTCTTTTTCATTTTTCACCAAAATAACCACAGGGGTCACAGGAGCAAAACCGAGAAACCTAAATCACCCTCGGACTAGCATCTAAATCCAACTCAGAAAACTGTTGCTTGTTCCACTTTTCTACGGCGATCGCAGCCATAGCGGCATTATCGGTGCATAGGTTCAGGGGTGGAATAAACAACTCCGCATTTTCCTGGACTGTCATTTCTTCGAGAGCACGCCGCAAACAGCCATTGGCAGCAACCCCGCCGCCGACAGCCAAACGCGGCACCTGCGTTTGTTGCAGGGCTTGCCGGCATTTTGCCACCAGGACATCCACCACAGCTTGTTGAAAGCTCGCCGCCAAATCCTGCCTTTTTTTTCCGGGAGGTGGCAATGGTCCTTTGGCAATACTTTGGCCATGAAGCGCATACAAGACGGCCGTCTTCAATCCGCTAAAACTAAACTCCAGCCGATCCTCGGTTAGGAACGATCGCGGAAAGGAAAACGCTTTGGGGTCGCCGCCTTTCGCTTCCTTTTCCACGGCAGGTCCGCCTGGAAAGCCAAGCCCAAGAATCGCCGCTACCTTGTCAAATGCCTCCCCCGCGGCATCATCCAGGGTCCCGCCCAAAAGCTCAAATTCCAGAGAACTCTTGCAGTGGAATAGGGTGGTATGACCACCGCTCACCACCAGGCCAATACAAGGAAAAATATCCCTTTGAGCAGACAGACGACAAGCGTAGATATGGGCTTCAATGTGATTCGCGGAAAGGATGGGAATTTCCAGTGCGACCGCCAACATCTTGGCGGCACTGACACCCACCAACAACGAGCCAATCAATCCGGGTGAATTCAACACCGCCATACACCCGATTTGCGACAGGGTTACCCCTGCTTGTTGCAAAGCCTCATCAATAATCGGCAGCAAACGTTGCAAATGAGCCCGAGCGGCCAGTTCCGGCACGACACCGCTGAACCGCGAGTGAATATCCGTTTGAGAAGCCACTACATTGGCCAGCACCTCGCGCTGGTCGGTAAAAATCGCCGCGGCAGTCTCATCACAGGAAGTTTCAATCGCCAAGAATAGAGTTGGGGGGTTCATAAAAGATATGATATCGCAAAGCTACAAACGATGTTGGTATAGCTTTTGATAATAATCATTACATTGTTCCCACACCTCCCGGAACCGTATCGGAACTTTTTCCTCTTTGGGTTTGTAAGAGTGAAACGTGGTCGATTTCTCTACATTGCCGTACCAGTGTTTGGCCCAGACCCCATCCGTTTTTCGTTTTCCTTGCGGCCAGGACAACATTTGTTCCGTAAATGGAATCTCCAGCTTTTCACACAACAGTTGAAGCTTCTCTCGGGGATTCTCCAGAACATCTTTGGAGTCTAAAACCGGCGGAGTTTTCCCCGTTGTTTCCCGGACCCATTCAAAGATCTCGACCTGCTGCGGCAAACCGGTATCTGCCAGAGTTGGCTGCGGAAGAATATGCAAAAGAGAGGTCAGCATTTCCTCCGGATTGCGAATCAAGAAACAATTCGCCAACTTCTCCAACCAATCCCGTTCAATGGTGGGGATTAAATGATGGGCCATGTGTTTTTGGTAAAAAATGGATTTTCCATCGGGAATAGGTCCCGTCAACCAAGCAACTACTTTGCGCCAATCATTCTCCTGGTGGGCAATGATTTCTTCCCGACCGGGATGGTATAATCCGGTTTCCTTGAGGTAATGGGCGTAAAGGGGTTCATCGCAAACATACGTTTCCGGCCGGTTTCCCCACGACCGCAGCAAAGCGGTGGAAATATTTCGGGGACCGGACCACATGGCCACGTAAAGAGGCGGGGGCATTTATCTAGACTCCTCACTAACCTAAAAAAAACCAATCCCGCGACCTTGGCCCTACGAAAAGACCCAAATGAAACAGGATTCACTTGCCTTCTTCCAACTTCCACATCGCCAACGCAAACTGCCGTCCTAAATCAATATAGCCTTCAGTGTCGTAATGATAAGGATCGGAATAGCCATACTTGTCTGTGGTCGTGACCAAGGCGGCATTGCTGTCCTTTTTGACGTAGTCGGCCTGACATTTGCGGACAATATCAGCGTATTTCCAGACCTTTCTTCCTTTCCCTTTGCCGGAATCGGAAATACGCCCAACCACTACCGGCAGATCATCCTTCCGCAAAGATGCTCGAATCAAATCCATCAGCCGCCGCAAATTTGCCTCATACTCTGCCGCAATTTCCGGAGATATGGAAGCATCGCTTTCCCCCTGCATCCAGACAATTCCTGCAGGAACGAGTTGATCCTCTTCCCCATCTCCATCGATATCTTGAACCGCAAAAGCGTACCTTAGGGTCGCCAAAAAATGGTCGTATTGGTTGATTCCTTTTCCAGCTCCTTCGCCCTTATTAAAATCCGGATCCCAACACCCGAAATTTCTAGCCGCCTTGCAATCAATAGAAGTCCCGCCGCGCGAATATTTGATCAAAGCAATATTCGCCTTGGGATCGAGTTCTTGCAGCTTGCGGGCAAAGGTCAGTGCCACTCCAAACCGGTCGGAGTATTTATTCTCCTTTCCATCAGATTGAAAACCGCGACCATGCCCCGGTCTGAGAACCGACCACAATCCCCGACCGTCCACCGGTTTTGCATCCGGGACTGTGTTTCCATGAAATATCATCACGCCCTTTACCGGTCCCTTTAATTCTTTGGGTAACTCACTTACCTTGCCGTAACCATCCATATTGGACTGCCCGCCCAA
>CAZPPD010000610.1:0-4165 GCA_964588185.1 uncultured Alcaligenaceae bacterium
ACCGTCCATTGCCTTCGCGTTGATTTTCGTTGTCCACCACAGGTTCAGAAGTAGTAGTCATGAGAGTGCTCCTCAAGAAAAGTGATCTGGAAAATACTTACTCATATATAGTATACATAAGATCACGTCTTCTCGGGAGGTTAGTAGGTTGGATGATGGATGCTGGATGGGGTGATGTTGACCGAACATCCCGGCGGCTGTCCCACTGGATTTTGGGATTGTTCAGAAATCTTGGGTGCCGTCTTCGCATCTTTTCCTGAATCTGGGCGAGCATGCTCGATGCGAAAAAATTGGCTATAATTACACCTGTCACGAAATATTTCTTCCAACCACGAGTTCTCAATGCAGAAAAAATGGATCGCGGACCGAATGGGCACCTTTGAGGTGTCTGGAATACGCAAGGTGTTCGATTTGGCCCGGAGTTTAACCAACCCGGTAAATCTGAGTATCGGCCAACCGGATTTTGATGTCCCAAATCCCATCAAGCAGGCGGCTCATCAGGCAATCGATGCCTGTCATAATAGCTACACCGTTACCCAGGGAATTCCTGAGTTGCGTGCCAAGATTCAGGCCGCTGTGCGAAAGCAATATCCCAACACGGATCGCGAAGTTTTTATTACCAGCGGGACCAGTGGAGGGCTGGCACTGGCACTATGGTGTAGTGTCAATCCCGGAGATGAAGTCATCGTGTTTGACCCCTACTTTGTGATGTATCCGCCGTTTATCAACTTGGCTGGTGGAACACCGGTTTATATTGATACTTACCCCGACTTTTCACTCAACCTCAACAAAATTGAAAAGGCCATTACTCCCAAGACCAAAGCTATCATCGCCAACAGTCCGGCCAACCCCACCGGCGTGGTTTATCCTCGGGAAACGCTGCGGGATTTGGCACAATTGGCGAAAGATCGGGGAGTCTTACTGATCAGCGACGAAGTTTACAGTTCCTTTTGTTTTGATGAGCCCTTCACCAGTCCAGCAGAATTTAATGATGAAGTGTTGGTGTTGGATGGCTTCAGTAAAGCCTATGGCATGACCGGATGGCGATTGGGTTTTGCCCATGGGCCCAAAGCGGTGGTAGAGGAAATGATTAAGTTGCAGCAATTTACTTATGTTTGCGCCCCAAGCATTGTTCAGCACGCCGGGGTAGCTGCCTGGGATTTTGACACCTCGGAAATTACTCAGCAGTACAAACAAAAACGGGATCGGATTTACGACGGACTGAAAGATCGCTTTGAGTTGGTAAAGCCCGGCGGAGCATTCTACCAGTTTGTCAAAGCGCCTTGGGGGACAGGAATGGAGTTTGTGGCCGAAGCTATTCGCAACAATTTGCTGATCATTCCGGGCAATGTCTTTAGCAAAGCCGACACGCATTTTCGCATTAGTTTTGCCGCCCCCGACGAAACGCTTGATCGCGGAATTGAAATCCTAAATCGAATCGCTTGATGGCGGAAACACTAAGAACAATCAGATATGCTTCCCCGCATTCTGGAGAGCATCACCGGTTAGCCGGAACACTGTCCACTCATCCATCGGCACGGCCCCTAGTTTCTTGTAAAACTGAATCGCGGGTTCGTTCCAATCCAAAACCGACCATTCCAAACGCCCGCAACCTCGTTCTACAGCTATCTGAGCCAATTTTAGGAGCAATGCTTTGCCGTATCCCTTGCCCCGAAACTCAGGTTTCACAAACAGATCTTCCAAGTAAATTCCCGGTTTTCCCAAAAAAGTGGAATAGTTATGGAAATAAAGGGCAAAGCCTACCACTTGGGTTTCTTCTTCATAAAGCAGTACTTCTGCAAAGGGTTTCGGGCCAAATAGATGTTGCCGGACTTCCTCTTCCTGTAAGACTACCTCGTGGGATAACTTTTCATACTCAGCCAATGCCCGAATCAAGTTGCAAATTGCCGGGACATCCTCGGGAGTTGCTTCACGAATCATTTAGAGCACTCAGTTTTTCTTTTGTTTGGCAATTTTGACATACTGTTCCGGGTTGGCATAAAACTCATCCCGGCAACCACCACAGCACACGTAGTAGGTTTCACCTTTATAGGTGACTGCCGTGGTTCCCAACCCACCGCTTACAATGCATTCCGGGCGGCCATCCCCTTTGACAAACGGAACGCCCTTTTTGGTCACACCCACTTGGTATATCCGCTGGTAAAGGTTTCTGTCTGCGGGGATTTCATCATAGCGGTAAAGATAGCGGTTGGAATGTAAAAAGCGAAAAACCAACCGGCTTTTTGCCGGGCCATCGACTCTTTTCAAGGACAACGTTTTGTCCTGCAATTTTCCTTTATAGGTGACCATTTGATTATCTTTTGTCTTCAACTCCAGCGAGAATTCCTTTGACTTGGGTAGATACCGCAGTTCTCCTCCAAGAAAATACTTCCCCTTGTCAAAATTCACTTCCAACCACGAATCATCCCCTTTGAATTTCCAGGACCATTCTTGATTTTCAATCCAAAAACCCTTTTGCGCTTGAGACCGAGTTCCATAAGGAATCCCTGTCCCTTTCCAATTCCCAATCAAGTTATTAAAAGGCTTCAAGGCTTCCCTCGGATTTTTTTCGGAGGATGGGCTTTCGGAATGGCCAAAGGAAACGCAAATAAATGCCGGCAATAAGACAGCGAGCCATTTTAAACGGACCATAAGACTCTTCTCCCACTGAAATTTAGGTGCATATCATTAAACCCCGTTGAGAAAAGAAGTTCCGCCAATTCTCCGTTTTCAGTTCAATCTTGAGGTATCTCAGTAACTAAAAACGGAACATTGAATACGGAAAACTTTAATCCTCTTTTTTATGTGAAGATTGCCGGTTTTGACGAAAAGTTCAAGTTTGACGATTCTAGGTTCGATTTTTTGGGTGGGGAAATAGTTTTTTCTCGTAGGAATTCAACCATCACCCGGATAACTACAACCAAATTGGCAGAAAGAGCAAAAGGGGCAGTCATGGCAACCGCAGGGTCCCGCTTGGCGATTCTCATGTTGGCAATCTGGATTCCATTCTCTCCGGTTTGGGCTCAGGAAGAGCATCCCGGCCCCGGAACCTTTGCCGGAGACCCCAGCGAAGTGCCGCCGGGACCGGAATTCTTGCCCCAAGGCGATCCCCATGCCACCTATGTCCATCCCTTCAACCGCTATCCCTTGGATGTTGCCAACGCTTGGGATCCCGGCTGTCCCCAACCCTCTCGGTTAATCGGCTACTTTGGTGCCGGTGCGATTGCCTTGCAAAGAAATAGCCTCGGCAACGGCATCATTGCGACGGGAAACAGCGTTCCCGGTCCGAACCCCGACACCGGAATCCTGCCGCCCCCCAATGCCTTACCTGCGGTTCGCTTTAACAACGCCGGTAACGACTATCAGTGGGGAGTTCAGGGAACCATTGGGGTGCAAAAAGGTCCCTGGGCCTTTGAGTTCACAGGATTCTATATTCCGGAACAAGAAGAATTCGGGGCGGTAGAAAGCCCGGGAAATATCGATGTCTTCTTTGCTTCGCAGCCACCACCCTTGGGATTTGTCGGAAACAATTTCTTGTGGCTTCAAGCGGATATTGTTCAGGTCAAACTGGAGACCCAATTCGGCAACGCGGAGTTCAATGTCCGAAAACTTATCTTCCCGGGAATAGAACTGATAGGGGGCGTTCGCTACGTTGATTTGCGCGAGACATTTTCGATTTTTACCGATGACGATGGGTTGGTGTTACCAAGGCCGGATCCATTACGGCAAGCCACCTACCAAACCCGTGCGGAAAACCGAGTCTATGGCGGACAAATGGGGTACGCCTTGGATTATTACCTGGTTCCGCAAGTTGGCCTGGAGATGGTAAACAAATATATGGTTGGCTATAACGATTACGAGTTGGAAAATCGCCTTTTCCGTGGAGATGGGTTTATGTCTCGTCCAACTGGAACTCGATCGGGCGATAACATTTCCGGTATGATTGATTTGGCGTTTTTCCTCAATATTCAATTTACCGAGAATTGCAGGCTGCGAGGCGGGTATCAACTACACTGGCTGATTAACGTTCCGGTCGCTCACCAACAAGTGGATTTTAATGTCAACAATCTATTAGGAACCGGAAAAGACGACGGCAATATCCTCTACCATGGTCCATCGGTAGAGTTCTTGTTGGCTTTCTAAGGTGGTCCCGGACGACTGTTTT
>CAZPPD010000611.1:0-4163 GCA_964588185.1 uncultured Alcaligenaceae bacterium
GGCCCGGCAATTTGCCGGATACAGTGCCCAGGATGGAGCCAGTAGTTCGGAGTTTGCCGACCGGATTATTCACCATATCCAAGAATAGTTTCTTCGTTATTATCTGCTTAGCCAGTCCTAAAGTGGGTAGTGCTTTGTCACGGCAGAAATATGGGGGGTGGCTTTCTTGCAAGCTAAAGATTAGCCTTTTGGTCGATCTTACAAAAAGTTATTGAAAATGGTGTTGTGCATGATTTTTGGGTAGGTGAATTTCAAGAACTCTGTTAACGCTTACGAATACAGCTGCAAATTAATACAAAAAGTCGTTAGAAACGAGAAAACCCATGGAAACGATTCCATGGGTTTTCTTTTTCATTCAGGGGGTGTTTGTTATGCGACCGTCTTCGGCGGTTCATTCAAAGGGGGCCATTGTTTTTCCAATCCTTCATTCTCAATTTGGCGCAGCTGAGACTCGGTTATCGAATAGCGTTCCGTGACTATTTCATAGGATTTGCGAACGTTCAAGGGTAAAGAATCCTGGGTATCTACCAAATTTTGGAAAATTTCGCGTCGTTGTTGAACCGTTAAACGTTTACTCGGCATGGGGTACTCCTGTTGCGAACTCTAAAATGAACCTCGGTATAAACCAGAGTGTTGCAAATAAAAGCCATCTTCCGTGATAGGGGAAATCTCAATAATCGAGAGAAGAGAGCTGAAATAAAGGATGGTTTATTTCAGGAAAAGGAGAGAAATGATTCAGGAAATCAATCCCCATTTCCCAACGGCAGCTATCAACTCTATGTATTAAGTATACGCACCGAAACCATTGTTTTTCTCAAAAAATCCTTATTTTCCCATAGTTAACCGTCTTCTTAAGTTGCCGTAGTTCATAAATTTGTGGCCTTTGCTACCACAGGTGAATCACAACTAATTGGTAAAACCAAGTTCAAAGACACATCCCAAATGACATGTGGGACTAGCGGGAATCGGGAAAACCGAATTGGTTTCTCTACAAATTACTTCGCAAATTGGATTTGGATCTTTTCAAAAAAAAGAGAAGCGAACACTTGAGGAGGAGTGTTTTACGGTGAAACGGTATCGAACAGCCCTGAGGCACCACGAATGTGGCACACCCTGGGTGAATAACCTAAAGAAACCCAATCCACTGGCGATTTGAGTCGGAAGCGTTAGCGACTACTTCTTCTTCATGTCCTTATTGGATTTGCCTTCAATCGCTGCAATAACTCCTTGGGCAGTTTGCCGGAGATTGGGTGGCCAATCGGTGCTTTTGGAGATTTTGGCAAGCTGCGGGATGGCCGGCTTTACCCAACTGCCCATTTTAGCCAGGGCCATCATCGACCAGGCGACTACGGTTTTCTCCTCGTCCTTTAAGGCAGCAACTAAATTGGGAACCTGGCCTTTGGCTTCAACTCCAAATGCCCATAATGCTCTGGCAGCTTCCTGACGGACCAGCATATCTTCGTGAGTCACCAACACCCGGCCAATAATGTTGAGTCGCTCCGTTTCAATTTTCCCTTGGATGTTCATTACGGCCATGTGGGCCCAAATCCGCACGGTTGGCTCCGAATCCCGCATCGCCACCCGAGCCATCGCTTGAATGACCGTATTTCGATCTTTGGGGTTTGCCGGCGCCCCCAAACGGCTCAACGATTGAATGGCCGCCAAGCGTACTTGGGAACAATGGTCGGCGACTAGCGAGCCATACAAAGCATTAATGACCCTTACTTCCGGCCCTTTTTTCTCCCGGTAGCAAATCGAACCCAAGGCCAAAGCTGCCGCTTGCCGGGTTTCCCAAGTAGCCGGGTCTTTTAATGCCTTGATCAGGCTGTCGACTGAAGGATAAGCATCGGAGCCGAGCATTGCCAGCGATTGGCAAGCCTTGTACTTCACCAAAGTTTGATTGTCCCGAAGCATTCGGTTCAAGACAACTACCGCTGCGGCAATATATTTTTTATTTGGATTTGGATGGCTCCCCAGAATTTGCCCCAGGGCCATAGTTCCATTAACGCGAACGCTGGTATCTACGTGCGTCGAACCGCGATGTTTGTTTAACTCCTTGATGATGTGAGGAACTGCCCTTTCCCCTAATATTGGCCCGAACAGGACAATGGTGCGAATGGCATTTTCCGCTCGGCTGCTGTCTTTGGAAGAGATATCCGGAATCCATTGGTCCAAGGTCTTCCCGCCGAGGGTTGCGGATTCCGATTCGGGGTCTTCCACTTTCTTTTGGGTCGTCCCAAGGGGTGGAACAAATCCCGGTTTTTTGGTTTGGGCTGAAAGGGGAAATGGTAGAAGGAGTCCGCCGATGAGACCAAAAACTAATAGTATCCGCATAACCATTATCCTTTCCCGGAAAAGCATACTTCCCCAGTTCCAAGTTAACACGGGCCATGGGGATCGGGCAATTGGAATTGCTGGAACAGCGGAAAGGATTGCACCCGGATCCAAGAATTGGGTTGCTTAGGGGGATGATAGCTGAATTGGCAAAAATTCAGATTTTGAAACTAATCACTCAACGTGATACAGGAGATCACGACATTCTTTCTCAGATCAGTGGTCTCTGTGATTTTTGGTTGCAGCCTTCCGCGCTGTAGCCACTGTGATTTATTGGTTTTCGGCAGCCGGTTGAAATTCTAACGGACCTGTTTCATTGGGCGAGGGATATCGAACCAAGCCTGATGGATTGTGGCCAATTCTTCTTCCTCAAGCGGCATGTTCACTGCCGGAAGACTATCGTCCAATTGTTCCGGGCGGGATGCTCCGACAATGGCAGAAGTGATAGCCGGTTGGGCCAATACCCAGGCTATGGCGACTTGCGTCAGACTCTTTCCCCGGGACTCGAAATATTGGTAGAGTTTTTCCACGGCTTCCATCTGAGCTTGGTGCCAATAACGTTCGCGATAGAGTTTCCCGGTTTGACCTCCCAGCGAAAATCGGGTTCCATCCGACGGCTTTTGTGTTCCCCGATGTTTGCCGGTAAGCAGTCCGCCGGCCAGGGGATTATAAGCAATCACCCCAATATTCTGGTCTTGGCAAAGGGGGAGCAGTTCACTTTCGATTTCCCGGTACAGGAGGTTGTAGCGCGGCTGGACCGATTGGAATTGAGAGATTTGTTCCTGCCGGCTGATGCCGATGGCAAGTGCCATTTGCCAAGCCGGATAATTCGAGCAGCCGATATAGCGGACTTTGCCCTGGCGAACTAAATCCTCAAACGCTCGCAGCGTCTCTTCTTGCGGAGTGTCCGGGTCCGGAGAATGGGACTGGTACAAATCGATGTAGTCGGTTTTAAGCCGCCGCAAGCTGTCTTCGGCTGCTTTGAGAATATGGCGGCGGGAAAGGCCTTGGTCATTGACACTGGTGCCGACTTTCATGCGGCATTTTGTGGCTAGTACGTATTTGTCGCGTTGACCTTGGAGCCAGGAGCCGACAATTTCTTCGGTGATTCCGGCTGTGTCCGGGGAAGGAGGGACGGGATAAACATCGGCGGTATCAATAAAGAAAATGCCGTGCTCGGCAGCTTTGTCCATGATGGCAAAGGAGGTCTGTTCATCGCATTGGTGGCCGAAGGTCATGGTGCCCAGACAAACTTCCGTTACTTTGAGTCCGGTATTTCCTAACCGACGAATTTTCATTGGTTATGTCCTTTTGCGTTTTCTAAAGTTCTTGCCAAAGTCTTTTTTTAATGCATTTCCGGTAACTCTGGCTAATGATATTAATCTGGTTCCATCACCGCTAAGTTTCTTCCTTCGGGGGCCCGCCATGAAACATTTTTTGCCATTTTCTTTGATTGCCATGGTCTTGCTCCATTCCACGTCTTTGGGGCAACCAAAAAATCACCAACCAAAAAAGATAGTTACTCTAAGGCTGAAAACGCTCAATGACTATTTCCCCTTCACTCCACCTAAAACTCTGAAGGAATGGAAAACTCGCCGCCGGCATCTGAAGGAGCAAGTTTTAGTGGCTACCGGCTTATGGCCGCTGCCCAAGAAAACCCCTCTCAACGCGGTGATTCACGGTCAAATTAACCGGGATGGCTACACAATCCAAAAGGTTTTCTTCGCCAGCTATCCCGGACACTATGTCACAGGCAACTTGTACAAACCGACGGGTAAAAAGTCGAAGAAAAAGATTCCCGGAGTTTTATGTCCTCATGGCCACTGGCG
>CAZPPD010000612.1:0-4155 GCA_964588185.1 uncultured Alcaligenaceae bacterium
GATTGAACTGGCTAAATGCTGGCTGCGAAGAATGTCGACGCCTTTCGCCGGATGACTTCCCCCCGAAGGCTCCAGGATCAAGCGATCAGGTTTGGTTCGACGGATGAACTGCGCAAGCAACGGCTGAAATACAAATGCAAGCGAGCAGCAGGCACAACCGCCGCCCAGTTCCTCAACAGCGATACCCTGGCTGGAATCAACCAAAGCATGGTCGATGGATACCACACCGAATTCGTTGATCAGAATGGACCACTTTTCACCGATGGGGCGTTGATCGATCAGCTTCGCGATGGCGGTCGTTTTTCCCGAACCGAGAAAACCGACAATCACATTTGTGGGAATTTGCTTTCCCTTTATCCAAGTCATTCTATCCAACACTCCTAGCAGTTTTTGCAACTTCCTCAATTTCATAAAGTATTAGGAAAAAACCATCCTAGCAAATTCTGACGGCCAGAGATGCCATCCCCCACAGTTGAAATTCTCGCTCGAAGGCGGTTACCATAAATTTTTCTCCAACATTTATGTCCTCAGAAGTTGAACTGCAAATACATTCCAATAATACATGAAAAAGAGTTGGATGTAAAAATGGTCGGTTTTTATTGGGCTTCTTCCCAGTAAGTGATCGTCTGGAGCAATTTCTGTACACTCGCCACTCCAAACATTCCACACAGATTTCTTGATATAGTGTTTCACCAACCCCATGCAAACCTACTTTAATTCCGAATATCCCTCTATCGAACACCTACGAGAAAAAGCCAAGTCTCGGTTACCAGGTTTTGCGTACGATTATCTCGCCGCTGGTTGCTTTACAGAAGTCAACCTGGCGCGGAACCACAGCGACATTCGCAAAGTCCAACTGAAACCTTGGTACCTGAGGGATTTTGACGGAGCAGACCAAACCACCGAGCTTTTCGGGGAAACGTATGATGCCCCATTCGGGGTTGCGCCGGTTGGTTTGCAGGGGCTGATGTGGCCTAAGGCCTGCGAGTTTTTGGCACAGGCTGCGGTCGATCACAACATCCCTTTTACATTGTCCACGGTTAGTACGGCCAGTATCGAAGACATTGGAAAGATCACCGACGGCAAGTTCTGGTTTCAGCTCTATCATCCAACCGAAGTCGAACTGCGCGACAAGCTGCTGACCCGGGCGTGGGAGGCGGGTTGCCGCACGCTGGTGATTTTGGCGGACACACCAACGTTCGCCTATCGTCCAAAGGAAATCCGAAACGGGTTATCGATTCCGCCAAGAATGACACTTCGCAACATTATGCAGATGCTTTTGTGTCCAACGTGGGCTATGGGGCAACTCGTCGCTGGCAAGCCGGAGTTCAAGACAATGAAACCCTACATTCCTGAAGGATTGAATATGAAGCATCTCGGTTTGTTCATGAACAAGACTTTTTCGGGCCGATTAACCGAAGCAAAGATTGCCCCGATCCGCGAAAAGTGGCAAGGAAATCTGGTTGTGAAAGGAATCGTCAATCCAGAAGACGCAGAGATCGCAGTCAAACATGGTTTAGATGGTTTGATCGTTTCCAATCATGGTGGTCGCCAGCTTGATCGAGGACAATCGACGATCGTTCCGATGTACAAGCTCGTGCCGGAATTCGGTAGCAAGTTAAGGGTGATGATCGACGGGGGAATGTATTCGGGAGCGGACGTTGCGGCTTGCCTTGCGTGCGGGGCCAACTTTACGTTCATGGGACGAGCTCCGATGTTTGGCGTGTGTGCTCTTGGCAGGTATGGGGGGCACCACACTTTGGAAATGCTGAAGAAACAGTTGCAACAGGTGATGGAGCAGGTCGGTTGTACAAAAGTACCTAACTTTCCTGCTCATCTGATTCCAGAGAGTGTTCCCGTCTAACCATGCGTTAAAGTGAAGCAGGATTCTGGCGAGCCGGATTGCAAAATTCTGCCAGTCGCGGCAGCTTCGAAATGCACCGGAGCCGCCGTGTACTGCCTTTGAATCCTTCTTCGCGTGTAGCATTAGAGCTTATGTGTGTTTCGCGGCCAGCTAAGTATTTGCATTATCGTTTCGGATAAGGTGGAGGTGGAAGCAGTTTCTTTGCTCGGGGTAGTTCCTTCATCACTTCTTCGATAGCGCGGTTGAGTTGCTCATCAACACCAGAAAATTCTTTAGCGGGATCATTGTCAACATAAATGTCCGGATCTACTCCATATCCTTCAATGATCCACTCTTTACCTTTTGCTCCATAAGTCGCAAATTCTGGTTTCCGCAGTTCCCCTCCATCGAGCAAGGGGAAGGAACCCCGTATTCCGATGACCCCACCCCAGGACCGTTTACCAATGAGTTTGCCAAGTTTGTATTTTTTGAACCGATAGGGGAACAAGTCGCCATCGGAGGCAGAGAACTCGTTAAGCAAGCAAACAGAGGGGCCATAAAACCCCGCTCCAGGGTTAGGAGAAAAAGTAGTGTTTCGGGCAACTTTCATGAAAGCGAGTTTGCGCGTGAGTCGTTCGACAATTTGAGGTGAGACGTTGCCCCCTCCGTTACCACGGACATCGATGATCAGGGCTTTTTTCCGTATTTGTGGGTAATAGTATTTCACAAACTCGTTGAGACCCTTGGAACTCATGTCGGGAATATGTATGTAACCTACTTTTCCGCCGGTTGCATCGCTCACTTTCTTCACGTTTGATTCAACCCAGTTGTAGTAATAAAGCGGTTGCTCATCGCCTGTAGGAACAACAACAACCTCTCTACTGTCTTTCATCTTGGGATTTGGACTGATCTTCAATCGGACTTGTTTGCCGACGGTGTTGATCAGGGCTTTGAAAATATTGTCCATCTCGTTAGTAGGTTGGCCATTGACTGCAACAATATACTCGCCTTCCTTGACATTGACCCCGACATCTCTCAACGGAGATCTCAATGTTTTGCTCCAGTTTAAGCCTTTGAGGATTTTGCCAATCTTGTAGTATTTGGTTTTCTCATCTCTTTCGAGTTCTGCCCCTAATAAACCCAGAGGAATACGCTTTACTTTTGGCAGGTCTCCTCCACCAACATAACAGTGGCCGGCATTTAACTCTCCAATCATCTCTCCGATGATATAAGTCAGATCAGCGCGATGATTGACGTGAGCAACTAATGGTTCATAGTTTTTACGAATGGCTTTCCAATCAACGCCGTGCATATTTGGATCGTAGAAAAAATCTCGCATTTGCCGCCAAGACTCATGGAAGATCTGATTCCACTCTTTGCGGCGATTCAGTGTGACTTCCATTTTGGATAGATCCAATTTATCGGATATAGAAATCGGCCCCTTGGGCAGATTAATAATCGCATAGCTGCCGTCTTTAGAAACCAGCATCTTTTTCTGGTCGGCTGTAATTTCATAACCTCCGATGATCCCCAAGGAAGTCTCTTTTTTCTTTGCCAGATCATAAAGGTAAAATTTGCTCTTAGTGTCTCGCATAGTTTTTCGTTGGTAGTACAGTGTGCTCCCAACAGAAGTGAGATTCGCATAAGTTTGCGCTACTGCCGTGGGAAGTTTCAAGACCCTATCTTGAAGGCCTTCAAGGTCTACTTTGAGGGAGGTGGCTTTCTTCTCACCCTTTTTCTTGAAAGTCTTCTCCCCTTTATCGGTGGCGACTTCATCTGTTGTTGGACGAAATGGTGATGGCGTATCTTTCGACAATGTCACAAAATATATTCGAGCCATTTCAAGATAAGCATGATTCCATTCCGTTCGACTGTAGAGAGGGTTGAAATCTCGCGACGAAACAAAGAACAAATATTTGCCATCGCCACTAAACGCAGGATTTGAAGAGGAAAACCAGCCCTTCGTTACTGGGTGGGATTTATTCTTCTCCAACGAGTAAAGATACACTTTATTCATCACTTCTTTTTCTGGGAAACCGTAAGCAATCCATTTGCTATCTGGTGACCACACATATTGCCGAATCTCCCAAGCACTTGCTTTCGCTACTTGAGTGACCTTCTTACTCTCTACATCCACGTATTGGAGACGTAACTTTTTATCAGCCCACATGATTTTCTTACTATCTGGCGACCAATACAAAGCGTACTTGTAGGTGTCCCCTCCTTTGGTGAGCTGCTTGGCTGCTCCCGTGCCTTTTTGGGAAACGATCCAGATTTCGTCTTCACCAGTTTTGTCTGAAATGTAAGCAATG
>CAZPPD010000613.1:0-4137 GCA_964588185.1 uncultured Alcaligenaceae bacterium
AGCCTTCGTTCTTCGTTGCTTTTTGGCGCGCGTGTTTGTCCTTGGGCGTGGGGCTAGATTTTGGAGGCGATTGGTAGCCTACTTTGAGGATGACTCTCATTTATGACGAAGAAAACGCTACGTATTGGCACACGAGGAAGCAAACTTGCATTGTGGCAGGCGAATTATGTTGCCGGAGAGCTGGACAAATTGGATTTGGATTGCCAAATAGAGTTGGTAAAAATCCAGACCTCGGGTGATGTTATTTTAAACTCGCCATTGTCGCAAATCGGTGGCCAAGGAATTTTTACCAAGGAAATCCAACGGGCTTTGCAAACAGGTGAAGTTGATGTGGCAGTCCATAGTCTCAAAGATCTGCCTACTTTCCCGGTGGAAAATCTGAAGTTAGCGGCAGTTCCACCCCGAGGGCCAACCGGGGATGCTTTCTTGTCCAACAAGCACAAATCTTTTGCCGAACTGCCGGAAGGTGCAACCGTTGCTACCAGCAGTCTGCGCCGGCAGGCCCAGATTCTCCATCGACGCCCGGACTTAACCGTTGTGGATATTCGTGGGAATGTAGAAACGCGGCTGAAAAAGCTCACCGAAGAAGATTTAGATGCCATTATCCTTGCCGAGGCAGGCTTATTTCGTTTGGGTTTGCAATCTCATATTACGGAAATTCTGGACCCTGCTTGGATGCTGCCCGCAGTAGGGCAGGGGGCCTTGGGTTTGGAATCCCGTGCAGACGATGAGGAAACCCAAAGCATTCTGGGCAGATTGGATCATCCGGAAACGCATTCTTCTGCACTTGCCGAGCGGGCTCTCCTTCGATTTCTTGGGGGCGGATGTCAAGTCCCTATCGGGGCTGCGGCTTCCGTTACCAACGGTGATTTGAAACTCCGGGGGGTTGTCCTTAGTCCGGATGGTTCTACCCGATTGGATGGGGAGATTTCCGGGGCCACCAATCAGGGAGAGGAAATTGGCCGGTCACTAGCAGAAGAACTTCATGTCAGAGGGGCAGGGGAGTTGCTGAGATAATGGTAGCTGGATTCGCATTCAGTTCTTATCTCAGAAATTGCGAATCCAGCTAGCAAAGGAATTTATTCCTCCGATCCGGATTCGGATTTTTCCTCGGGTTCGGTGTTTCCTCCCGATTCGGATTTTTCCGAATCGATACCAAGTTCCTTGGCGAGCTTCATGGCTTCTTCCTGGTTTTCCAGGATCTGCCCCAACAATTGTTCCAACTTGTCGTTGCCTTCCATCTTGCTCAGGAGTTGGGTCAACCGACCGCGCATATCCAACAGTTCTTTGAGAGCGGGGACTTGTTCCGCCACCTTGGCGGGTTCAAAATCGTCTATGTTCTTAAAGTTCAGTTCCACGGCAAGTTTGGTATCATCATCCGTCAGTTGATTGTCCACCCGCATGGCCAAGCGGGGTGCGGCTTTTGCCAGGACATCATTGAAATTATCCCGATCAATATTAACTAGCTTGCGTTCTTTCAATGGCTTTAGAGCTTCGGCCGGTTGGCCGGAAAGATCCGCCATGACGCCCACGACAAATGGTAGTTCTACCTTCTCCATTGCCCCAAGGGTTTCCACGTCATAGGTGATCTGAACGCGGGGGCGACGGACACGGTCTAGTTTGTGTTGAAGACTCGACATAGTTCTCCCCAGAGAATAAAAGGAACGGCTTGAGCCGGATGCATCTCACCTACAGGATAATACACATTTTTAACTGAAATCGGCGGAATTCGCCACATTATTCGTATGTTTTACTAACCCCACCGGCTTACTCAGATTGCGAATAACTTCCGCAACTCCGGCCGTAGTTTTTCCAAAGCTCGGCATCGATGGCTAATCGCATGTTTTACGCGGCTGGATAGTTCCCCAAAGGTTTTGTGAAATTCCGGGATCAGGAATAAGGGATCGTAGCCGAAGCCGCCGGTCCCTCTTCGTTCCTTGATGATGCGGCCATGACAGCGACCTTCGACGGCTATTTTCACCTCCCCCTGAGGGTCGGAGACTACAGCAGTACAAACATAAAAGGCTTCTCGTTTTTCATCCGGCAACGGAGCCAATTCCGCCAATAGCTTGTCATTGTTGGCTTCATCGTCACCTTCCTTGCCGGCATATCTAGCCGAATAGATTCCCGGGCGGCCATTTAATCCCGGAACTACTAAACCGCTATCTTCGCCAAGAACATACGCCCCGAGTTCTTTGGCCAACACCGTGGCCTTCTTGGCGGCGTTTTCCTTAAAGGATTTTCCGTCTTCTTCAATGATGGATGCATCCGAATATTGACTGAGATCACGGAGTTCCAGATTAAGATCCGCGAAAATTTCCTTGATTTCCTGCGCTTTCTTCTTGTTGCGGGTTCCTAAAACCAATAATGGCGGCATTCCTACTCCTTTACCTTCCCGAGCTGGAGATTTAACAGCTTTCGGCGAACCATATTCTCCTTGCAAGAATAACTCAGCATTTTACAATCAAGTTTCACACCGGAATTTAATTCGTTGCAATCATCAAGGAAAATAAGGCTATGAAAATAAGCCTCTCTCTCAGGCAAAAATGGCATACACTAATTTTCCCAGCAATTTTATTGGGTGCGGTTCTTTCTGCCAACGCCGGCAGCGACTCCAGGGATTCATTGCCGGAAAAGGTGGAGTTCAACCGGGATATTCGACCGATCCTGTCCGATACTTGTTTCAAATGCCATGGTCCTGATGAGAATCTTCGCAAAGGCAAACTCCGCTTGGACCAGGAAGAAAGCGTCCTGGCCAAACGGGAAGGGTACCACATTCTCTTTCCGGGAAATCCAAACAAAAGCGAGTTATGGCAGCGAATTACGTCGAAAGTGCGCCGGGAACGCATGCCGCCTTCCCGAGAAAAACGGCAGTTGAATGAACGGCAGATCGCACTGATCAAACGCTGGATTGAGCAGGGGGCAAAGTGGGAAAAGCATTGGGCTTTTATTCCCCCACGCCGCCCTGAACTCCCGAAGGTAAAACAAAATGATTGGCCGCGCAATGGCATCGACCACTTCATCTTGGCCCGGTTGGAAAAAGAAGGACTAAAACCTTCTCCTGAAGCCGACCGGCGAACTTTAATCCGCCGGGTCTCCTTGGACCTCACCGGTATTCCGCCGACCCTCGGAGAGGTACACGCCTTTCTCGCCGACAAATCCCCCGATGCCTATGAAAAGGTGGTCGACCGATTGTTAAGCTCCAATCGATACGGCGAACGCATGGCTTTGCCTTGGTTGGATGCTGCTCGCTACGCAGATACCAATGGCTATCAAGCCGACGGGAAGCGAATTATGTGGCGATGGCGGGACTGGGTGATCGATGCCTTCAACAAAAACATGCCCTACAATCAATTCACCATCGAACAGCTTGCAGGCGACCTTCTTCCCAATGCCACCTTGGAGCAGAAAATTGCCACCGGGTTCAATCGCAATCACCGTGGCAACGCCGAAGGCGGAATCATTCCCGAGGAATATAAGGTCGAGTATGTAGTGGACCGCGTGGACACTACCTTCACGGTTTGGCTTGGGTTGACTATGGGTTGTGCCCGCTGCCACGATCACAAGTATGATCCCATCAGCCAAAGGGAGTTTTATCAAGTCTTCGCTTACTTCAATAACATTCCCGAGCGGGGTAAAGTGGTCCGGTTTGGTAATTCTCCGCCATTTATAAAGTCTCCCACTCCAGCCCAACATGCGGTGATCAAAAAAGTGAAACAGAGGATTGCAGCGGCGGAAAAGGAGTTGGAGGAGAAAAAAGACCTTCTCCAGTTGACTGAAGATCTGATTAAACTCGAGCTTTCCCAACCAGAGACTAAAAAGAAGGCTATTGATTGGACCATTACCAAAGGATTACAAGCTCAATTTCCTTTCGATTCCAATCTGGTGAATCAATTCGGAAAAAAGGGGCAGGCAAAGTTTGTCAGAGGCGAACCGGATTTTGCCAAGGGCAAATTGGAGCAAGCCGTAGTGCTCGATGGCAAAAGCCACATCAATGCCGGCAATATGGGGGACTTTAATTACTTTGACCGGATTTCCTTAGGTATATGGAATTATCCGACAGAAAATTACGGGGTAATTGTTTCACGGATGCAAAAGAATGCACGCTCGGAAGGATATAGCATGGTTCTTGAGAAT
>CAZPPD010000614.1:0-4135 GCA_964588185.1 uncultured Alcaligenaceae bacterium
AGCGTTCGGCATTTTTCAGGGTTTGCTTCCGCTGGTAATCCGGCGGAACACGTGTGGCGTGCGTGTGCGTAACTTCGATGTAATAGCCGAAGACTTTGTTAAAGCCAACTTTGAGGGAATTAATTCCCGTGCGAGTGATTTCCTGGGCCTGGAACTGAGCAATCCACTCTTTTCCACCGCGGGCAATTTGCTGGAGCTCATCAAGGTCGGGGTCATAACCGGGACGAATGATGCCTCCTTCCCGAGGACTAAGAGGCGGGTCGTCCACCAGAGCCTGATCAAGGGATTCGCGAATATCGGCGAACAATTCCAGGTTCGATTCCAGGTGAGTGAGCAAGGTAGATTTTCGCCCCGCCAACTTGGCTTTGAGGTGAGGCAGCAGCCGTAGGGTTCCCCCAATCGATGCCAGGTCTCGCGGAGATGCTCGACCGGTGCTTACCCGTGTGGTCAGCCGTTGTAAGTCATAGCTTTCGTCCAAGGTTTCGCGTATATCTTTTCGCAGGGATTGGTCGAAGAGTTCCTGGATGGCATCTTGGCGTTCCTGGATCTTGTTTAAATCCGCCAAAGGAGCCACCAGCCATTCTTGCAGTAGCCGGGCACCCATGGGAGTGACGGTTTTATCCAAAACCGAAAGTAACGAACCTTCCCGTTCTCCTTCACGCAAAGTGCGTAATAATTCCAGGCTTCGCCGCGTTACATCATCCAAAAGAACAAAGCTATTCTGGAAATAAGGCCGAAGGCGACTGATATGAGCCAGCCCGGATTTCAGGGTTTCCTGCAAGTAATTTAGAAGTGCCCCGGCAGCAACCAAGCAAGGCTGGTCATCTTGAAAACCGAATCCGCTGAGCGTGGAGACTTGGAAATGTTGTATTAAGTTCTGAAAGGCGGTATTGGCGTCAAACGTCCAGTCCGGTCGGGGAGAAAAGGTCGTCTCGGGCAAAACAAACTTCAGTTCTTCCGCCAACCTGCCCGGATCCTGCTCTTGCTCTTGGAGCAGACATTCCGCTGGTCCTAAAAGGCTTATTTGATCGCAAAAATCATTCTGAGAGACATCTGCGGCAAAGAAATTTCCGGTTGAGGGGTCAATCCAGGCCAAGCCATAGTGATTGCCTTTGGGATAAACCGCTGCCAAATAATTGGCAGCACGAGGATCGAGAAGTTCTTCTTCGGTGATGGTTCCCGGCGTTACGATTCGTGTCACTTCCCGGCGAACCAACCCCTTGGCTTGGGATGCCTCTTCTACCTGGTCGCAAATGGCGACCCGATGACCGGATTTCAGCAGTTTCTGAAGGTAGGGTTCTAATGAGTGGTGAGGAAACCCAGCCATGGGAATGGTTTTATCCCGGCTGGTTAGGGTTAATCCAAGAATGCGGGCGGCAACATCGGCATCATCGTCAAAGAGTTCGAAGAAATCTCCCATGCGGAAGAGTAAAAGCATGCCCGGGTGTCGTTCCTTGGCTTCCCGGTATTGCTGCATCATTGGAGTTGTGGACATGGGGGTGGGACAGTCACCATGATAAAGGGAGAAGTTTACTCATTCTCATTTCGCAGCTTTTTCAGCAGCACCGAATTTCCCGGCGTTTCGTAAGTTACTTCGGACATATAGTGCCGCATTAACAACAAGCCGCGGCCGGATTCTTTCTCCAGATTTTCCAGCGGATCCGGGACCTCTTCGGGATTAAATCCGGGGCCTTCATCACGAATTTGAGCTTCAAATAACTCCGGAGAAACATGCCATTTAATCGTAACTTTTTTCAGTGGATCTTCCCGGTTGCCATGTTTGATGGCATTCACAATTGCTTCTTCTAAAGCCAACTTGATGGAAAAAACATCTTTGTCGCTGAATTTATTTTCCACTAAAGATTTTTCTATCCTTTCTTGAACCGAAAGGACAAGTGAAGCATCACTTGGAATAACAATTTCCATGGATCTGTTTGGGTTATGGCTATGTTTGAACATGGGCGATTTCTTGGTATTTGCAACTGTTCCAAACACTAGATGCCCTCCGGATTTTCCTGGAGAAATTGGCGGAAATGAAGTTCTATTTGTAAAAAATATCGGTTATAGGTTTTTGAAAGGTTCGCCTTAGACGGGAGATTTTTCCTTTCGCGATTCTTGGCAAAGATTGGGTATCGGCTGCGAACGTCTTCAATTCTTGACGGGCACCAAATTGAAATTCGTTCTTGGGGCAATTTGAAATCCCTTTCAAGTATCAATCCTATGTTAGCCTAGCATAAAACCATTTTTCGAACCAAAATTTGAGCACCTGTCCTACCGGGAATTTCCGTTTCGCGGTAAAAGATCCGAATTGCAAAGGAAATCGGACTCATTCCAATATTGGATACATTGCAATCCTAAAATGCTTGCAAGCCTTCCTGTTCGGTTTTTTGGATCGTGAACACTCGATTGAGCCGGGTTATTTCGAACACCTCAAAGATCTGGGGAGAAATGCAGCACAAGATCAATT
The DNA here is from genome assembly GCA_964588185.1 of uncultured Alcaligenaceae bacterium. Taxonomy (GTDB): domain Bacteria; phylum Planctomycetota; class Planctomycetia; order Gemmatales; family Gemmataceae; genus CAZPPD01. Next base: position 2,468 of record CAZPPD010000614.1, read on the forward strand.
TCCCACTGACATTGTTCACTTTTCGATTTAAGGAAATGAGCTTTCCCAGGGCGGCACTGGAAAGGTATTCTACGTTGCTGAAGTTAAGCAGGATGTTTTTGCGACCCAGTTCATCCACCAATTTAAACAGGTTATCCCCGATGATTTGAATATTCTGTTCATCCAGTATTTTCTTATCCGTGAAATTAACCACGGTAACATCGCCAATGTCTTCTACTTCAAGCCGCTGGCGACGAGGTTGAGCCGACATACTATTTTCTCCTTGGGTGAACGGGTCGTTCGAATTCACTAGAAGAGATCTTTATAAAACCCGACTACATAATGATGTTGATGCGAGCGAATATTGTCAAGTTTTTTCCACAATCTTGAATTCTGCCAACTGCCGGAATGAAATTCAAATCGCTTTTCCATCGTCCGGGGGATGAATTAACTTGCACCACCATTCGTTAATATTACCATTAGACTGAATAACTAACCGAAAATTCCCCAGGGAAATTGTCATGTCCCGTCAAATTAATCATCCCGAAATATCCCGAAGAAACTTTCTCAAAGCCGGCACGCTGGGAATCGGCAGCGCCGGGCTGGCTTTTTCCACGTTGAAGGCGAACCAATCAAATCCTAAAGAGGACAGGAATTGTATTTTCCTATTTCTGGTAGGCGGTCCAAGCCATCTAGACACCTGGGATCCGAAACCAAATGCTCCTGCGGAAATTCGCGGCCCATTTCGACCACTCCGCACCAAGGTACCCGGTATCCACTTGTCGGAGAACTTCCCCTTGCTGGCCAAATTGACCGAACGCTTTTCCATTGTACGCTCCATCTACCACACCGCCGCACCAATCCACGAAACCGGGCACCAACTATTGCAAACCGGCCGGCTGTTTTCCTTGAACCGAGAATATCCCCATTACGGATCGGTTCTCTCCCATCTCAGGGGACCAAAAGGAAATGGGATGCCGTGCTCAGTGGTGATTCGAGGACCCATCGGCAACACCGGGGTAAACATTAGTCATGGGCAGGGAAGTGGTTTCTTGGCAACGGAACATGAACCGGTACCAATTGGGATTCAAGAGTCTTCTTGTTGGAGGGTGCTTGGCGGAAGTAGTCCTTTGCAACAAACCATCTGCCAAGATTCCGTTGCTCGAGGAGAACCAAGGACACTTCGGGAACGCTATGGACGAAATCCATTCGGGTCCTCTTGCTTGCTGGCACGAAGACTGGTTGAGGGAGGTGTCCGGTTTGTGACCGTCAACATGTTCGACTCTGTTTTCGACCAAATCACTTGGGATTGCCATGCAGACGGCGGGGCGTTGCCAACTACATTGGACGATTACAAAAACACGCTGTGCCCAATGTTTGACCGGGCTTACTCCACTTTGTTGGTTGACCTCCAGGAACGCGGACTGTTGGAAAACACCTTGGTGGTGGCCATGGGTGAGTTTGGCAGAACGCCTCGAGTGAATCCGAAGGGCGGCCGGGATCACTGGCCCGGTGTTTTCTCCGGATTATTTGCCGGAGTCGGGATTCGAGGCGGTCAAGTGATTGGCGAATCCGATCGCAGGGGTTCGGAACCAAGGTCGCGTCCCGTGGGTGCCCCCGAAATTGCAGCCACGGTGTATCACGCTTTGAACATTCATCCCCAAACTTGCCTCCCCACGAAGGATGGCC
>CAZPPD010000615.1:0-4135 GCA_964588185.1 uncultured Alcaligenaceae bacterium
GCTCGCCGCCCGGAATCTAGAACCTTTGGTCCTCGTGTTCCGGACCCCAAGGTATGCTTAAATCATGAACACTTGGCTTCGGAACATGCCTGCGAATCCTGCGGGGAAAAATTTTGCTCTCATTGCGTGATTCGCTTCGAAGGAAAAACCTGGTGCGGGCCTTGCAAGAATTTGCGGGTGCGTTCCATTAGCCGCCCGGTGGGAATGTCCGCAATGGCCTGGATTTCGGTGATCCTTGGGCTGATGGTGGGACCTGCTGGGTTTTGTCTGATGCCGATGGGACGCTCCGGAAATGCAATTGTGGTTGCTATTGTCATCCTGTTGGTTCAGGCGATTGCTATTTCACTGGGTTTTCTTGCCATCCTTCGATCCGAAAAGAAAAAAGAAAATTCCGGAAACTCGCTGGCGATAACCGGCATCATTTCCGGTGGTATCGGAGTTCTATTAACGGCCGCTGCGATTGGATATATGTATTTCCAATGGATCTAACCGGAAGAATTAGGGGAAAGTTTCATGCAGAGGTGTCCCCACTGCGGAATATATGCTGAAGATTCGCAAGCTAAGACAAAAGCCAGGTGTTCCAGTTGCCGGGAACCGTTGTTTGAGCGGGGCGGTGGTCCCATGCTGGCTGCCCCGTCGGTCCCACCCGACCGAGGCTTCTGTGCGATTCATACGAAAAACGCCGCTGTGGGAACTTGCAAACGCTGCGGCAATTTTTATTGCCCCGTCTGCCGAACGCGGTATTCCGAACGAGTCCTTTGTCTTGCCTGCGTAGAAAGACAGCTATCAAAGGAAAGCCATCAAGCCAAAGTGGAAAGAATCCACCATCGCCAAGCATTGTGGGGGTTCCTTCTGGGGTTTGGGGCCTGGGTGTTATTTGTCAGCGCAATTGCTTTGCTTACTCCTTGGGCCGGTACCACTCCGCACCCGGAAATAGCCGCCCTGGCATTTTTCTTGGTGATTGTCAGCTTGTTGCCTTCGGTAATAGGACTCGGCCAATCGACCGCAGCCATTCGCATCCGCGGCAACCATATGTTGATGGCTACGGGGGGATTGCTCCTGAGTGGAATTCATGTGGGGGTTTTTGTTGGGATTACTTTTTTGCTTTCGATTCGGGTTTAGGAAAGAGCCCCTGATTGGAAACAATGACTTTGATGGTATAAAGAAAGAGTTCGTAATTATCGGAAAACATTAAGGAGACAGAACTCCTTTTGGTCGGACCTGGAGACCTGACCTACGAAACAGTAAATCTCCGAATCGATGCACTTACTTTGAGTCTGGTCCCAAAATGCCAAATGTTATTGAAGGTGATTTCTCTACTCCATCCGGTCAATTTGCTCTCGTTGCTGCCCGTTTTAACCAATTTATTGTGGATCGGCTGGTTGAAGGTGCGGTGGATGCTCTAAAGCGCAACGGGGTCAAAGACGAGGCAATAGACTTGGTATGGGTTCCGGGATCTTACGAAATTCCCTTAATTGCCCACCGCCTTGGTTCTTCCGGGAACTATTCGGCGATCATTTGTTTGGGAACCATTATCCGGGGAGAAACCGGGCACTACGATCACGTAGCTTCCGGAGCGACCACCGGCATTTCCCAGGCATCTGTGGCCACCGGAATTCCGGTGATTTTCGGCGTGTTGACCTGCGATACATTAGAACAAGCCATCAATAGAGCGGGAGCAAAATCCGGAAACAAAGGATTTGAAGCCGCAATGGTGGCTATTGAAATGGTAAATCTATTGAAATCCCTACCGGGAAAATGAGCAAGCAGGGGACTTCTTGGGAATCCTTACTTGGAATGGCCCTAGTGGATCATCCCAGCTTGAATGCTGAAAAAAAGGGGGCAGGTAAATCAGGAATGTTTAGCAGCCCAACTGTTGGTTCGCACTAAGGTTCTCTAAAAATAATCTTCCTTGGTTTCGATCTTCAAGGAACTTCGATTTCTCGTCGAACTGGACTTGGTAGTCATTACCGTTCCGGCAAAAGCCCCCAGCGCCAACAAAGCCGCCGGCAAAGCAAATTTGGAGGTGTTCGATTCTTCCTCTCGGCTAACCTCTCTAGCAGGTGGATTAGGTGGGGCAAGCGGTGGTTCGATTGCCGAGGAAGTTCCATCAATTTGTTCTCCAACAGCTCGTAGCAACTCGCCAAGCTCAACTTCCCCAGCACTATTCTCTAGATCCCGGAAAAGTTGATTAAGCGGCTCGATTGACGTTTGGTCGTTGGGATCCGGATTGGCTTCGGGTTGCGGAGGATTTTGATTCGCTTCTAGCTCGGCTAACCAGGCCGACAGGTGGATATCCATGAGCCACTGGAGGACTTCATCCACTTCCTGGGATCGTTCTAAATCCGCATCAAAGTTGCCACTCGGACTGGCGGAAATGGATTCACTAGAAGCCACCGCTCTTTGCAAGGCCAGACCGCCGGCAAATTCAGTAGTCGGAATCCCAGCGGAGGGAATATCCCCTGCCGAGGCAGCCGTGGATTCGCCATTCGCTTGAGCAAGGAGATTATTAAGGTTGGGAACGGTGGTTAAGGTCTGCCCATTCTGAGAAGAGAATGAGAAAACGGTTCCTCGTAAATCAGAAACGGACGGAAAACTGGTACCATCCAAAATGACCGTTATCCGCACCCGATTGGTTCCCGGAATGGGCTCGACAATCAAGAAATCTCCCCGGCTGGTTAAACTCACAGGTGTGTTACTACTGCCTTGGACCAACTTCACTTCCCCGGTTTCCGGGTCAATAAAGCGAAGGAAAGGCACAGCCCCATTTTCCAGTTCAATTTCAAAACTGATGATGATGGTGTCGCCTGCACCGACTTCAAAACCGCGAACATCAAAGGCAGTGATGACCTCATTGATTCCTCCCGCACCGGTTGCGGCTTCGACAACAAAAACACCCCCTTCACCCTGAAGTTGTTCGACATCTTCCGAATCAAGTCGAGCAACCAGGATTCTGCCGGTTTCATTGGGATTCGCTTTCTCCAAGCGCCCCGTTAACCCATCAACCGACGCTTCGGCAACTCCATTTACGGTGGTTGCTTCAGCAAATTCTTCGATTCCAGCCGGAAGCACACTGACTTCGACCGTGTATTGCCGGGCACCCCCATCTTCATCAGAAACTGTGAGAGTTAGGTTATAATCCCCTTCTGCCAAATAATCATGTGAGATCAGAATGTTGCCGAGGGTAGTTCCTGAAACAATGTTCCCGGAAATGCCGTCGCCGAAATCTGCATTGATGGTGAAAGAATTTGAATCCGGATCAGTGATTACCGCATTCGTCAGATCGTTATTGTCGATCCCAACCACGATCCTTGCCGGCACCGCCAGACTGGGTGCAACATTTGGTGGTTCCACATTGGGTACCGGAGGCGGCTCAACGACTGTTCCGTTTACTTCAATTTGAGCATTTTGAAACGCTTCTCCACCGTCGTCATCGGTTACTCTCAGCTGCACTTGGTAGATACCGGCATCGGGTAGGTTTACTAATACATTTCCTCCAACAAATTCCTGCTCAAACCCGTCGGGAGCCGTTACTGTCCAAGTAAATGTCAGCGGATCATTCGTTCCAGCAGGATCAGTCGCTCCTGCCGTCAGATTGACCGTGTCCCCTTGATCAGCAACCGCGGGAACATTGAACTGGTTGATGGCAGGATCCACATTCAGGATCGAAAGATCGGCAACTCTGGCTACGGAAGAGTCATCATCGGAAACGGTAAGGGTCAATTCAAAGTCACCATCATCGGCAACACCCAAAGCTTGCAAGTTATCCCAGGAAAACGTGGGATTGGCGATGTCGGCAATTTGGATTTCCACTTCGCCGGTTGTAACGGTCCATTCAAATTGCAGGTTCGCTTCGTCTGCGTCACTCTCATCGCCGGCCGTGCCGTTGAGAGCAAGACTATCGCCTTCCCTAATGACGTAAGGCCCACCGGCATCTACCTCGGGTGGAGTGTTTTCAATGGTGAGTTCTGCGTCATCGGTATCGTCGGTATCGCCATCCGAAACCTTGAGGGCCGCCTGAAACCCACCATCATTATCTAAGCCTAACTCCTGAAGGTCGTTCCAACTAATAGTTGGATTCTCTCCTTCGGCATCAGTGAAATCACCATCGTTATTCAGGTCCCATTCAAAGATT
>CAZPPD010000616.1:0-3238 GCA_964588185.1 uncultured Alcaligenaceae bacterium
TCGGTTTGCCCCTCGCGACCAAAGGCTTTGTTGTCTGATACAAGGATTTATAAAAGGGTAATTCTAACAATCTTCAAATGTCATATCTGAGTGGAAATCCAATTCCAAAATCAAAAAAAATTGCCCTGGACATACATTGGAAAATTTGACATATCTCTCCGCTCTAACTACATAGAAACCGAAGAAATGCCAAAGTTGCCATCGAGGAAATCTGGAGGGCCAGGGAAGGTCCTCTTGATTTTCCAGAAGGGAGTCGGCGATGCGTACATGGATCAACCAAGTCTGTGCCTTATTTGTTCTGTTGGGAATTCTAATAACCGCCGGAGCCCAAGAATCTCCTGAGGACCCAAAAGAAACCAATCAAAAGCCCCAAAAACAGCAATCCTGGTGGAACCGGCTAAACCCATTGGCTGGAAAGTCCGAAGAGAAAAAGCCTGCGGAGAAAGACGAAGAATCTCCAATGGCAAAGCCGGCCTTTTCCCTGATCCAAGCTGCGGCTATTCGCCAATCCAGGGAACAAGAAGATTACCTTCGCCGCCTAGCGGTATGTGATCGCCTCCGGGCCATCGCAGCGGAAACCAATGATGCGGCTCTGCGAAGAAAGGCCGACTTGCTGGACCAACGGGCCTTTGAGGTATACTTGCACCGGACCAGTCGCTTGACGGATTTGGTGGATGAGAAGTCCGAGGTCTCTCCAAAATAATCCACGAAGCTCCGGACATTTGGTTCCCTCTTCAAGGAAGAAATCCATGAAAAAGATTTGGGTCCTGTTTTCGCCAATGATGTTTATTCTGGTGGGATGTTTTAATACGGGAAGCATTGCTCGAGACAGCACGGTCAAGAATCAACTCCCCCCGCAAATAAATCCGGATTTGCCAAGATCCCTGGAGCAAAAATCGAAATCCCAGGTAAAATCCGAGATGGAAACCGAAACGCGATTGAGCATTCCCGCGGATTACCCGGAACCCGTTCGCCCGGCACAGGTGACTCCGGAAAATGCTCACAAAAAAGCTGAAATGCTGGATCAAGAAATGGATTGGGCCATGACCCATTAATGTCCTTCGAACTTTTTCATGGCAGGTCGGATCGCTGATCGGGGGAAAGCACCGGCCTGTTTTTTTCACACCATGCCGATTTTCCGTCGCCATTTGCATTCCTATAAATCCACTCTTCTATCATTCTTCGAACGGCAGTATTTGGGGTGTCGTTATGAATCTGCTACGTAAAATGAATCAGTAGTGAGATGCTTACCAAAACGACCACAAAGCAGGTTTTCCATTACTATTATGAAAAAACATGTCCCCTTCTTTGCTGTGGCTTTTTTCATTGCCATTTTGCTATTTGGCACCGATCTTCCGGTTCATGCCGGTGGGGAAAAGGGGAGGCCGAAATCTTATCCCCTTTGGCCCGATGGTGCACCGGGAGCAAAAGGGAAGGAAGCAAAAGATATTCCCAGTGTTACCGTCTACTTACCCGGCAAGGAGAAAAAGAGAACTCCTGCGGTGGTCATCTGCCCGGGGGGCGGCTATGGTCACTTGGCTTTGGATCATGAAGGCCACCAAGTTGCCCGTTGGTTAAATGGGATTGGCATCGCGGGAATTATTCTGAAATATCGCATTGCTCCTCATTACCGCCACCCCGCACCTCTGCACGATGCACAACGGGCTCTTCGATTTACCAGGGCTCATGCAAAGAAATGGAATATCGATCCAGGCCGAGTGGGAATATTGGGCTTTTCTGCCGGCGGCCATTTGGCATCCACGGCAACCACTCAATTTGATGGCGGCAAGGAAAAAGGCGTAGACCCGATCGACAAAGAATCCTGCCGCCCGGACTTTGCTGTCTTGTGCTACCCGGTTGTCACTCTGGTTCCACCGTATGCTCATATGGGGTCGCGCAGGAATCTTTTGGGCAAGAGTCCGGATAAGAAATTAGTGGAACTTCTCTGCAATGAAAAACAAGTAACCAAGAAAACCCCGCCTTGTTTTTTGGTACACACCAGCGAAGATCGGGCCGTTCCGCCGGAAAACAGTGTGTTGTTTTATTTGGCCTGCCGCAAAGTCGGAGTACCGGTTGAAATGCACATTTACGAAAGAGGCCGTCATGGATTAGGCCTCGGCAGGGATAATCTGGCATTTTCTTCCTGGCCTGAACGTTGTGAAGCCTGGTTTCGCACCAGAGGAATATTGTCTCCCTCAAAAGGCAAGAACTAGACAGTACAATTCGTATCGAAATAACGGGAGTTCATTTAGACCATGACGGATCTTATCCATCAACAAAGTGTTGCTTACTTTAAGGACTTGCAAGACCGAATCTGCAATGCTCTGCAGGAACTGGACAGCCAAGGGAAATTTCAAGAGGACCAATGGGAACGAGAAGGCGGCGGAGGGGGCCGCACGCGGGTTCTGGTGAATGGTTCGGTCATCGAAAAAGGCGGTGTCAATTTTTCGGAAGTCTTTGGGCAGATGTCCGATGATTTCTCATCGCAAATTCCCGGCGAAGGCAAGGATTTCACGGCCACGGGGATTTCCCTGGTCTTGCATCCGCGCAATCCTATGGCACCAACAGTGCACGCCAATTTTCGTTACCTCACAAAGGGGGACAAAAAATGGTTTGGTGGCGGAGCAGACCTGACTCCTTATTATCCGCGGCGAGCGGATGTGATTCACTTTCATCGCACTTGGAAAGCGGTTTGTGAGCGGCATCCGGCTCCGGTGGATTATCCGCACTTCAAAAAATGGTGCGATGAATACTTTTTCCTGAAACACCGGGAAGAACCCCGAGGAGTAGGCGGCATCTTCTTCGATTATCTTGAGGGAGATCTGGAAAAGCTCTTTACTTTCATCCGCGATGCGGGCGATGCCTTCCTGCCGGCTTATTTGCCCATTCTGGAGAAACGCAAAAACGAACCTTACTTGGATAAACATCGCCTTTTCCAAGAGTTCCGACGCGGCCGATATGTGGAGTTCAATCTGATCTACGACCGGGGGACGATCTTTGGTTTGAAGACGGGCGGGCGTGTTGAATCCATTCTCATGTCTTTGCCTCCGGTAGTTCGCTGGCATTATGACTACAAACCGGAACCCGGATCTCCCGAAGCGGACTTATATGAGATGTTGAAGCCGAGGGCTTGGGCAGAGGAAAAATGATCTTTGGGTAAGCGTCCAATTCGGGCATGTTTGAATAGCCATAATCAACTACCTGTACTGTCCCCCACATGCCCACCTAAGGAATTGGT
>CAZPPD010000616.1:3248-4133 GCA_964588185.1 uncultured Alcaligenaceae bacterium
TCAACCATTAATCAGTCTTTGGAAATAATCAACGAAATTCGAATCTTGACTTCGGATATCAATAAATTACGTATTTCCAGGCGCAGTTTCTGGGCCGATTTTCTGAGTTTGGCCACCATCACTAATTTTCCCTCGCAACTGGAGGTATCCACTTGCGCAGAAACCCAATCCAAAAATCAGAACCAAACACGCCATTCCCAATTCAAACCAACGCCACATTGGCACGGACGCTCTAATTTCAGCTTCTTGCCGAAGCTGGAGTTTTTTGGTCGCCGCTTCATTGCGTGCCATTTCGGCTAGATATTCCCCCTTCATAGCATTGCGGGCCTTCATGTTTTTGATTCGATCCATGTATTCTTGTTGGAGCTGCCGCGACTCTTCGGAGAAAGGCCGGGAATAAAAAAGAAGCTCATTATCCGGACCTTGGAAATAGACCCAATACCGCCATCCTGCCACTGTCAGGAATGCCAGTCCTACTACCAATACGATCAGCCCGCTGCCTTGGGGGTTGGCCTTCGGTAGATTCGACAGCCGATCCCATCCATGATTCCGGTTGAGCCAGGACAAAGCTGCCAAGGTCCAAATCCCATTGATCGCGAAAGCGGCAGCCGGCAACAACCCCGCATAGGCTACCGATTGCCATTCGAAGAACGCTGCAACACCACACCCAATCAACACGGCCGCCCCGGCAAATAAGCTGAACCATCCATCCTGGCGAAGGCTTTTTGGAGTCGTTTCTTCGGTTGTAAACCAGGCGACCCACCACGGGATGGAGAAAGACAATTGTCCGCCGGTCCGGGTTTCCGGCTCGGCATTTGTTGGCCCGGAGGGGTCTTGGCCACTACCGCCGGAAATCGGTTGGCCCCCAAGCGATGCCAGCCGTTT
>CAZPPD010000617.1:0-4132 GCA_964588185.1 uncultured Alcaligenaceae bacterium
GATTTTACCGATGGCGATTCCTGCGCTGGAGATTTGTCTCCCACATCTGCTGGTTTCTCGGAAGGCGATGGAGGAGTATCTTTCTCCGATTCATCCGCTTCATACGAAGGTGCAGGTTTTGGTTCGGGTTGTGTTTTTTCTTCGGCGGCCGGAGAAGCAGGCGTAGGTGGTTGTGGTTGCGGTGGGGGTGTTTTTCCCAACTCCGGTTGAGGCCGGGGACGAGCATCCAGCTTCGTAACACTTTTTTTGAGGACAGTAGGAATAACCGGGGCGGCGGTTGCGGTTGAGGAAGCCTTGCGGCTTTTGCCCCCGCTCTTCACCATATCCACGATCATATCTTTCTGTTCCGGGTCCAGGCTGCTGAGCTGATTTTTTAGATCCAGGCCTGCGGAGCGGCACATATCCAACAGGTCCTTGCTTTCCATATTGAGTTCACGAGCCAAAACGTAGACACGAACTTTGTCCTTCTGCAATCGGTGCTCCTCTGGTTGAAGGTGGAATTTCTTCTCAGCGGCAATGGATGGAATAAGGATACCTCCCAATTATTATTCTAACGCCATTCTCATTCTTGAAAAGAGTCGGTTTGCCAACTGCTAATTTTGACTTCTCGGAATCTTTAACAATAGTAGAATTCGTGATATCGCGAAACCCGATTTTAGTCCTTTAAACTTTCCTGAGGAGCTTCGCTTTCCTCCTCATCCTCTTCCGAGGGTTTTTCTTCTGCTATTGTTTCGGTTTCATCGGCTACAGGCGGGGTTTTCTCCACCGGATGATGTTCAACAATGGAATCGGATTTCTCTTCTTCCCCTTCCGCTTCCAGTTCCGCTGTTTCTGTCGTTTGATCATCCTCAGGAGTTTCATCATTCTCTGGATACTCTTCAGGAGCTTGTATTTCATCCGAAATATTTTCACTGGTAGCGACAATCGGCTCGTCTGATTCTTCAAACTCTTCGTATTCGTCTTCGGTAGCTTCCGCCACTTCTTCTTCCACATCTTCTTCCGCCATTTCTTCTTCCACCACTTCTTCTTCGGCCCCTTCCTCTTCTTCCGCCACTTCGCCTTCTTCTACAATTTCCTCAGTTGCCGATTCGGCCGGTTCTTCATCCGATTCTTCCGGAGCCGGGGCCAAGCCAAGGTCTTCTCCTTGTTCCAATCGCTCGACGGCATCTTCGGCGAAAGCAATGATCTCTTCTGCTTCTTCCTCGGGAATTCCCGACAGCTCAACCAATTCGGCCGGGTCACAGAAGGACAAATCGTCAAAGGACATGAATCCCTCTTCGATGAATACTTCCACCAAGTCATCCGAAATATTGGGAACCAACCGGAACCAGTTTTCCGCCTTTTCAATGCTGTCGTTGAGTTCTTCGTGGGTCATTATCTCGATGTCCCAGCCGACAAGCTTACTTGCCAGCCGGACATTTTGCCCCCGCCTGCCGATTGCCAAGGACAATTGGTCTTCTTTCACCAGCACAATGGCTCTCCCCGGACGGGGATAGAGGAATACTTCCTCGATTTCCGCGGGCTGCAAGGCGTTGGGGATCATCACCTGGAGTGAATCGTTCCAGCGAACAATATCAATCCGCTCTCCGCCCAATTCATCCACAATATTCTTGATGCGGGAACCGCGAACGCCGACACAAGCACCGACACAATCCACTTTCAGGTCAATACTGGAGACAGCAATTTTGGTCCGGTATCCGGCCTCGCGGGAAACGGCTTTGATTTCAATGATCCGTTCTTGGATTTCCGGAATTTCATTCTCAAACAAGCGTCGAACCAAATCGGGATGCGCCCGGGACAGGACAATCTTCACCCGCTGTCCGGTTTTCTTCACTTCCAAGATAACGGCTTTTACCCGATCATTAATGTGATACGTTTCGCCGGGAATTTGTTCGCTTTTCGGCAACAAGGCCTCGGTCCGGCCCAGAGAAACAATAGCCGCCCCGGATTCATGCCGCACGATTTGGCCGGTGACCAGATCCCCTTTCATTACCGTATATTCATCGAATACCGCATTGGATTCGGCTTCCCGAATCTTTTGGATCATGACATTCTTGGCTGCCTGAGCGGGAATGCGTCCCAATTCGGAAGGGTCTATGTCTTCTCCGTCTCGGACCACCCTTATTTCGCCGGATTCCCGATCAATGGTTACCACCACGCCGGATTCTTCCCCAAAATGTTTCAAGGCGGCCAACTGCAAGGCCGCTTCAATGCCGTCGAAGATGACTTCGCGATTAACATTCTTGTCGTGGTGCATCTGGTCGACAAGGCGAAGGAGATCCGAACTTTTCATTCCCGTGAATCCTTATGAACGACTGACAAACCCATTTCTCCGGCTCAATATTTCAGCTGATGAAAAGGTACAGTTTCACCAACCTATGGAGAATAAAAAAAGTGGGTCAACGCCCACTTTTAAGGGTGGCGACCATTACCTGGCCGCTCAACAACACTTTGCCTTCGCAAAGCAACTTAAAATATCATATCACCTAAGCTGGGTAGGGGTAATGGCAATTTTGATAACAAGCCCCCAATTTTTGAATCTTTGTTCACTTTTTTACTGAAAGCACACAAAAATTCTCACCGAGAAGATTATTTTTCCGATACCACGGAAATCTTCCGGCTCTGCGTCACCCCATTGCTGGAGTGGACTTTTAATTCAAAGGTCCCCGGTTTCAAAATCCGTGCTTTCCACATCACGATGCTGCGATTATCCTCATTGGGACTGGGAACCGGTTGCGTAATGGGACCTTCCATCAGGCGAATCTCAGGGGGAAGATTCAAGGTCAACGCTTGCCCCTCGACCGGATCATCCACATTGGCAGTAATGGAAAACAGCTTGTTTGGCGCAAAGAAACCCCCGAAGTTAAGAGTCACTTTTCCTTCTGATTCCGGCAGACGGGCAATGCCGGCTCCATAGCCGTAGATGATCTCCCGGGTTTCTCCCGGTCTTAGGATTTTTTCTTCCCAATACATAACAATGTCGGAGTCGCCTCGGGAAGGAATCGCCTGAACGTGCCATCCTTGGTCCGGGGCGCCGTGCCGGGTCGGGATTAACTTGTTCGGTCGCTCCCCATTGCCCAATCCGAAGGTGAAGTAGAACAAATTTCCGGGATTCTGGAGATTGCCCCGTTCCATGGAAATCAAGACTTTGGGGACCTTTTTGCCTTGGATAACAATCCCATCCAAAACCTGACCCTTCATGGTTTCGGGTGCGGAGAAGACCGGCCCATCGGTATGCCAATTGTACATATCAATGCGAACTCGCAGCCCGAAATTAATCCCCTGATTGCTGATGTTTTTCACCTTATATTTCACCAGCAACGTATCCATTTTCCTCCTCACCCCCGGCTTGATTTTGCCCGGTGGTCGACTGGGGATGATTTCCAGAACTTGGGTTATATCCAAGCCTCTTTGTTTCCAATCATAGCTATATCCGTGACGCGTTTTTCCTCGAGGTCCGGGAGGTAACTGCCGGCGGGTTGCCGACGGGTAAAGGCGTTGGCCGTTAATTTTAAATGCCGTTCTGGCACTGGAACTGGAAAAGGTAAGTCGTTTTCCATCCGAAGTTCGCAAGCCGTAACGCATAGAACTGGAACTCTGCAACTGGAGGCGAATGGTCGGATCTACCGGCAAGACAACTTCGGTTAACGTTGTCTTTCCTTTCTCAATGGAAACCTTATATTTTTGCCCCTTTGCTTGTGCGGTTATTAATGCCGAGGACAAAACCCACAACAAAGCGATCCCGCCAAGGAATCTCAGGAATGAATGAATCGGCGCTTGCGATGAAACCATTCGACTCTCCCAGAGGTGTAAGAAAAGTTTCCAGAGGTGAGGTGAAAACATCAATACGACGGATACTTGAGCCCCAATCTAACAGGTAAGCACATACTTCTGAGATTAAAGTCCTTCCCCTAACAAGGACGGGACAAGATTCGTTTTAGATTGGATTATTTCCCAACTTAGGTAATTCGGAAAAATAACTTCAATCTTAAATACCAGGGAAAGAAGAAAGGATGAAGGAAATTCGTAAAAATTGGTTGAATGGGGGAAAGCGGATTTAATAAAATCAGGTTTATTCGCGGCATTGGCATATCGGCTGTGCACAGGCTTCCCAAGCCTGCCAGACGGGTTC
>CAZPPD010000618.1:0-4128 GCA_964588185.1 uncultured Alcaligenaceae bacterium
CATGACATCAAATTGTCGGAAGATTTGAAGGTTACTTTAAACGACGCATTGGAAAAAGGTGCCGTCAAGGTAAAACCGATTCGCGTGAATCAATTGGAATCAGGAGATTTGAAGCTGACCCTGCGGTTAACCAACACCTCCGACAACCTGATTTTCAACCCGCTGCCGAAAGGATTTCTGGACACCAGCAAACCGCAACTTCCACCGTACATATATCTGGAAGGGAAGGATTTCTCTAAACGAGAACACCGGGTGTATGGCGGGAAGGTCAAATATTGGAAAGCAGTTGAACAAATACCGGAAAAGGATCCGGAATTGAAACCCGGAGAGTCCATCTACGCTTCCATTGTGACAAGACCGGTGGACCGAGACAAAATATCGAAGTTGATAAATAGTAATACCCCTCTGACTTGGCGAGTCCATTTGCAAAGGGGATTGATTAACGTAAGCGGCCAAGATTGGGCAACAACTTGTGTGGTAGGGATTGATTTTAAAGTAAAAGACATCAAACCAGTACAACAGCTGTGATATACCAAATACTGAAACAAAAAATAAACAACTGCTTATTTATATGAGATTCCTATAAGTGATATCCTTGAACAATTCCCAAAATACCAATAAAACATTCCTAGTAAACAATGAACATAGATTTATAGTGGACAAAGTCTCAGAGTATTTTTATAATCGCTTTTGAGGTAGTATTAATCGAAATTCCTACCCGCTATTCAATTTTAGGTTGAAAGGATTTCATCCCAATTTTCCCCTGATATTCACTTTTTCTTATGGTTTCCAGTGGAGACTTCCATGAGGCTCACTCGCGCCGCCAGTTACTCTTTGCGGGCAGTTGTTCACATCGCTAAACATGCAAAAGAGAAGAAAAATGAGAAAGAGCCCGTGGCTTCCCACGTTATTGCTCGGGAACGAAAAAAACCCGAAAGGTTCCTGCTAAAAGTGTTAAAGCCATTGGTGGCTGCCCAGGTCCTCAATTCCATTAAAGGGCCAAACGGGGGATACAGTTTGGCCCGGTCAGCCAACGAAATTAACATTCTGGAGATTATCGAAGCTGTCGACGGGCCGATTCGTGGAAATTCCCCTGCCGGCAATGATGATTCAGACATGCAAATCACCAAGCACTTGGAAAAAATATGCAATCAGATCGCGGAGATGATCCGCAAGCATTTGACCAAGATTAAAATCTCCGAGTTGATTTCCAAAGAATTATAGCAACAATGAAGATTGGTAAACTCTGTTCCCCATAATTTGTAACCTTCATGTCTCTACGAATTTCCAATCTTCGTCTTGATTTGGAAGAGCCCGAAGCTTCCCTGCCCAAACACCTCGCTCATTCTCTGGGATTATTGCAAGAAGATATTCAGAAATGGCGAATCCTCCGCAAAAGTTTGGATGCTCGCAACAAGGATAGTCTGCAATTTGTTTACACCGCAGAAATTTCCGCTTCCCCGGATTGCGAATCCAGCATCCTTCGACAACCGAAAAAACGGCGCCGTCCCATCCGAGTAGAAGAACATGCCGAACCACCATTTGAACTGCCGATTTGCGGTTCGGACAGTTTGTCCCACCCGCCGATTATTGTGGGCTCCGGTCCGGGTGGATTGGTTGCTGGGTATTTCTTGGCGGAAGCCGGTTATAAACCATTGGTCATCGAACGGGGAAAGCCGGTTCGAGACCGAATCCACGACGTCAAAAGCTTCGACCAAGGGGGTCCATTTCACCCCGAAAGCAATTATCTATTTGGAGAAGGCGGAGCCGGGACTTTCAGTGACGGGAAACTGACCTGCCGTGGGTCCGGTCCGGATGTTCGGCGGGTACTGGAATTGTTCGCCGAAAGTAAAGGAAAACCTTCCGTGGTGTATGATTACCGGCCACATCTGGGAAGCAATCGGCTTCCTGCGGTAGTCAAAGCCCTCCGCAGGCGGATTGAAAGCTTTGGCGGACAAGTGAAGTTCTCCTGCCGCTTGGAAGATGTGGATATTTGCGACGGGGTAATCCAAGGCGTTTCGACCTCTTCCGGTTACATCCCTGCTCAGGTGGTCCTACTAGCCATCGGCCATAGTGCCCGAGACACCTACCAAATGCTCCTGGACCGGGGAGTGCCAATGTTACCAAAGCCATTTCAAATGGGCGTCCGCATCGCGCAACCCCAGGAAATCGTTAATCGCGTACAATACGGTCCATCACGACTGGAACAAAAACTTGGAGCAGCCGATTACACCCTGGTAGCTCGCGGTAAGCATGACTTGTATACCTTTTGCATGTGTGCGGGCGGCCATGTCATTCCCAGCGTTTCCGAGGAAGGTTACTTCTGCACCAATGGCATGAGTCTATCCCATCGCGATTCTCCCTACGCCAACAGCGGCTTGGTGGTCACCGTTCCGGTGGAGCATTTTGCCGGAACTGATACCTTAGCCGGTGTCCGCCTGCAGCAGATCTACGAACGGAAAGCCTTCGAAATCGGCAAAGCCTCATACCTCTGCCCCATTCAGTCAGCCAGGGATTTCCTCGATGTCCGGATGACCAAGGACCCGCCGCCAAGTAGTAGTTACCCGCGGGGAGTTGTTTCGGCGGATTTACATGAATTAATCCCCAAGTTCTTGGCTGACGCCGTTCATTCGGGATTGCCGATTCTGAATCGCCGCTGGAACGGTCGCTTCTTGATTGACGCCAACCTGGTCGGTCCGGAGGCCAGGGGAAGTTCCCCGGTGCGTATTGTTCGGGAGGACTCGACTCGAGAATCGCCAACCATCCCCGGTCTGTTTCCGGTCGGCGAGGGAGCCGGCTATGCCGGGGGGATTGTCAGTGCCGCCGTGGATGGCTTGCGAACTGCGAAAGCGATCATCCGGAAATATGCCCCGTTAACGAGACGCTGATGGCCAATCTTTTGGACTCTGAAGAATACATTGAGCAAAGCTATTTCTTCCGCATCCTGCGCGAACGGATGACCGGAAACATTCCTACCCAGGAAGTCCTGTTGCAGGTGGACGAGGAGATCTTGTCCACTACTCGCCTACCCTACGCGATCCAATTCTTGGCCGCAGAACTCCGTCATTCGGGATTGCTTTCCTCCGGATTGGCTCGGTTGCCGCATTACTTCACCCCGTTTCAGGCCTTCATCATCCAACAAAGCGAAGATGAACGCAAACGCTTCGATATTGAGATTGGCTTGCTGGTGCTGGAGCGAGAAGCTCAATTTCGGGCCGGCTCGGTTTCCCCTCCCGGTTTGTTTGTTTACCAGTTTGAAACGTTGAGCCGCAACCGTTTGGGCTATAACGAAGGGTTGGATGCGATGATCGGAGATCCGGTTTATCATAAGGAATGGAAGGAATACCTACGGGTTATCCAACAACAAATGGGTGTGGTAGATTTTGCCGACATGATTTACTTGCGATCGGAATTCTATGTGGTCGAACAACGCCGCAAAGATCCGGACTATCACCCCCCTGTGGTTCCTTTGTTCGGGGAGAAAGAAGGGAAGATTGCCCGCGCCAACCGGGGCAAAGATCCCTTGTTCATGTTTGCCGCGTTACAAAGGCAACTCGGCTACCCGGTTGTTCCCCGGCCAAAAACACCGGATGATACTTCGGCCAAGATCGAGGGATTAAAGGCAAAAATCCGAGAATTGGAAGCCCGCCTGAAGTTGGTAGAAAGCGAACTCCGCGGGCATATTGATCTGACCCAGTTCATGGCAAAACCGGAAAACCTCCTTCGTCCCCAAGATGAGGAATTCTAAAGCGGGTGTCGAAACCGCATGGCAGTGGCCTGGAGACCCCTCCCGATGGATACCAAGCCAGACGGGGAGGAAGGTCGCTTGATTCCGGATTGCTGCCACCGTATGAGCCGTTTGCTATCGGTGACTGAGGGCCGTATAAACCGTTTGCTATCGGTGACTGAGGGCCGTACAAACCGTTTGCTATCGGTGACTGGGCACCGTAAAAGCCGTTTGCAGACGGTGAAATAAATGCCCCACAATGCCAATCGATGACGTCGACCTTCATTGGCAAGAACTGACAAGTTCCAACCGGTGATTGGCAGGAATTGTCTTCGAAATTAAGCCGAATCGAGTAGGGTGAGTCTCGGTGTTGAGCCGAGACTCAGCCCTCTCACAGAACC
>CAZPPD010000619.1:0-4118 GCA_964588185.1 uncultured Alcaligenaceae bacterium
TGGATTAGGATTCGGCGGGAATCGCTCAAAGATTTGCCATCCAAAGAAACCACACTAATCGCCGCATAGTCATTATTCGACTGAATGGTGACATCACCTAATTTAAATTGGCCACCTGCCTTCTTCAAAAATCCGGTTACACCTTGTGCACGAGGAGAATCCATAGTGCACAGTCCCACCTTGTAATTCAATTTAAGCTGACTGGTGTTACTTCGAATGGTGCCCTCTTTGGGATCCAGGTAGCGACCAAAGTCCGTCACTTTAGTTAATTCCTCAGAAGATTTCTTGGTTGAAAAATCCATTTGAACCGGCCCCACCAGAAAAGCTGCCCGGCTAATGCGACCATCTTTACGGCGTACTTTACCGCACTCCTCTACCTCCTGACTGACACCATAGATTTCAAAATCATCGATGTCCGGGGGTTCGCGGTTAAATAGAGAATCCAAGGTCCGCACCTCGCGAACCACGGGGTTTCCTTCCTTTAGGTAACCCTGGCGATAAACTATAGCGGCCGCCGGAAACATTCCCATCAACATAGGCGTGGAACAGCTCCACTTATCCAAGGCATAGGAGTCACCTACTCTCCAAAACAGCCGTCGCGGATCCGTCAGCCACTCGACCTCATTGGCCGAAAACCAGAAGACCGCGTCTACTCCACCTAATGATTGGTAGGCCGAAATCAGGAACGGACCTTCTGCCTGGTAAAGATTGGGGTGCTTCCAACTGGTCTCAGTCACGATGAAGGGATGACCGAGGTGCGACTTGAAGTTGGTCGTCAACTGCAATGGCTTGTGCAAACAGGATACATTTACCGACCGATGCCCGGGATCAATCCGATAGCCGTTGTTTTTTCCGAGATGGTGATAATCGGGACCAAAGTATTCATTCTCCGCATCGATGTCGAGCGCGGCATAGGTCCAGCGTTCCAATTCCTTCAACCTCATATCGTTGGCAGTCCGCCAGTTGGTAGCATTCAGCAACTGATGACACTCTAGCTCCTCACGCAAAAACTTGCCCATTCGTGCGTAGAATTCGCGCTGGAACTCCGCCAGAAACTGCGTCTGATCCCGCATCCGCTTGGCGGTGCCGCCTTTCCACTCCTGCGTCATATGCCAGGTGCTGTACAAGGAGACAAATCCATCCTTCAGGTTGTCCCCCTTTTCCTGTTTTCCATCCCAAGCAGCTAGTGCCTTCTTGAGCGAACCGTATTTCTTGGTTAACCATGCATTGAAAGCTTGCGCGAGACGCTTCTTCTGAGGTTCGGGCAATCGCTGGGCGGTCCAAAAGAACAGACTGTCTTCGTTATGCACCTGCAGAATAGCCACGGTCGGGTCATCCTTGAGCGCCAAGCCCGTATGCGGATTCTTGGTGCAGTATAAAGCCCGGGTCCATGCCCGGTATCCTTCCTGCATTTTGGGATCAATAAAGATGGCACCCCAAGGTCGCTTGTTGTCGTAACCGTCGAGGTTCCAGCTCTTAGGGGCTTCGTGATGGGCATAGTACGGGGAGATCGTGAGATAAATACCGTTTTCCTTGGCTCCTTTGACAAACCGGAAGATGCCTTCAATTTCATCCCGATTGACATCCGTTATTTTTGCTCCTTCGTGAGTAGCTGCTACACGAGCGTGCAGCCGCACCATATTCACTCCCATTCGGGCCAGAAATCGGCAATGACGGTTGATTCGATCCTGCCATAATTTGTTGACCTCTTCCTCCGGCTTCGGGTCGTTCTTATTCAAACGCGGTTTGCGGTAGATGTCACTACCGATTGCCCAGAATCGAATCGGCTGCCCATCGCCGCGGACAAAGGAGTCGCCGTCTTTAGAGAGGCGCACAAAACCAGTCTGACCGGATTGTTTCTCATTCAACCAGCGCAAATCGAGCAGCCTTTTCCCCGGTGCTGATTCGGAATCCGGCTGGAATGCCCAGGTACCTTCGCCGGCAAAACATGTTGATGTATTGAGGGCAATCAGGACAATATAAAAGGGGTTTAATCTCATTTGGTATCGCCTTGTTGAGGTGGTTTAAATTTTCGTAGTATAAAGTAGCAGTTTCCCAGGCAAATGTCCGCTGGAGTTGGCAATTCCTTTTCCGATCTTCTGCTAAGATTCCGAAGTGGTCATTTCCTGTTCGGTGTAACGATCATTTTCATCCTTGGCAACAATCATTTCAGCTTCGCCTTCTCGCAGTTCGTGAGGCGGTTGTTTAAACCAGCCGACGAAGTGACGGGAAATTAGTATGCATGCTGCAAACAATCCCAGTAAGACCAGGGCCGGAATGAGAATCACATGGTTTATTATTAACGGCGGCAGGATAATCAGAAACCCAATCTCCACTATGGAGATGAAGATGTAGGCCAGCCCATACTCCTGCAAGGTCCGGGATTTCAACTGGGGATCAACCACCCGCAGCAGGGTAATCCCGATCGCAACGACCCCGGTGTTCCATCCATAGACAAAAATGCTGCGGGAGAACCAAAAGTTATGAAAGATCCTCCTGCCGATAAACCAAAACACTCCGAAGGAGTAAAGGAGACCAAAGACAGACATTATGGTCAACGGCATCCACAAGTCGAGGACCACCTGCAGTTTGATAGAGGTAATAGCAAAAGCGATGAGGAAATCCGAAACCGTGGAGCCGATGCGGCCAATTACATCGATGTTAACATACTGCCCCACTTTAATGGCATTCAATCCTAGTTGTAGACCTGCTCCGATCAGCATGGAGAGAGCAAAAATCGGAATGGGATAGTTGCCGGGAAAACAAAAGCGAATCAAATCCCGAGTCAAGTAAGACAAGGCAAATGCCACAAAGACCAGGGCCACATGCCAAGCCAATGGGTCCATCGCCATGGCACTGACCGTTTCCTGGCCTAAGGGCTTGCGTTCCGATTCATCGAGAAACCCTTTCTTGATGCTATCAGGGATTTCCTCAGCAGATTTAACTAGCCGGGTCCAACCTTTGCGCGTCCCCACATTAATCAGGATCATTCCGCCGAAAATAGCGACCAGCATGCCGACTGTGGCAAAGGTGTTGCCGATGTCGAGTGCATTTTCCCATCCATTTTCTTGTAAGAAACTACCTACTGCACTGGCGGTTCCGTGGCCACCGACAAAACCAACCGGCAACATCAGGGAAAAACTAGGATTCAAGTCTGGAAAAAGAGGCGCCAACACCAGAATACCGAAGAGCAAGGCCATACCGTACATGCCCGGATAGGAGGCCATGTTATAGAAAAAGGTGTTAGCCACCTTCTTGATTTCTTGAATGACCGAGGTGTCTTGCCGCTCCTGATATCCCATGAACAAGGTGGCAAACAGCAACACAACAAGAATTCCGGGATAAGTTGCCATGGCCCATTTTGGTGAGTCGGATTCCAAGGCAGATTCATTTTCGAGGCTAAAAGGGTAGATCTCAAATAACGGAGCAGTGTTGACCACCAGCAGTCCGAGGAAGCCGGCAATGATCGGTGTCGGAATGAAAAACATTTGCAGGAGTTTGACGCGCGACCGGAGAATCTGACCAACGACTAACAGAAGGGACATGATTCCGAAATCAAAAAAGATCGCCATTAGCTGGATCCTAAGAGAGGTTTAAAAGCTCAAACTACCTATTGCTGATCGAACTTTAAACGTTTACATCCTTACTCAACAAATAACAGTATAGCCCTTTTTGTTTGAGGAGTTCTTGGTGCTTGCCCTTTTCTACAATTTGTCCTTCCTCGAGCACGACTACCGTATCTTCCGGTTGAACTTGAGGCAGCCGGCGGGTAAGGATTAAGGTAGTGCGTCCAGTAGAATACCAGCGCAAGTTTTGTAGTACTTCAGCTTCCGTTTCACTGTCAAGAACTGCAGTCGCACCATCCAGAACCAACACACAGGGATCTGCTAAAAGTGCACGGGCGATGCATAGGCACTGCTGTTGGCTGGTAGATAGTTGTCCTCCTTGAGCACTCAAAGTCGTTTCATACCCTTGAGGATATCTCTTGATGACCTCATTCATGTCTACTATTTTGTCTGCGTTTATGACTTGCTTGTTTGTGGCATCCAGATTTGCCATGTCATTGTTGTCGCGAATCGTCCCGGCAACTAATGTTGGTTGTTCCGGCACAATGTGGA
>CAZPPD010000620.1:0-4118 GCA_964588185.1 uncultured Alcaligenaceae bacterium
TTTATCAAAAACCCATACGATATCGTTGCTGTCGGGGATGTGGTAACGGTTTGGGTACTTAAGGTCGACCAAGAGCGTCGCCATGTTTCCTTAACCATGATCAAACCGGGCACAGAGAAAAAGCAGGAACGCCGAGGCGGCGACCGTCCACCGCGAAGAAGACCACCCCGCCGTCAGCCCGCCGGCCAAGGACAGGATCAAGCAGTCAGTGCCCCGGGAGATTCCGGGCAACGAAGTGGTCCGCCACCCCGCCGTGGTGATCATCCCAGAGATAGAAGAGGACACGGAAGGCCGCCTGCAGAGAGGGAAGCGGCTGCCGGTTCCGGTCGCCCTGCTCCGCCTCCACGACCGCCGCGGAAACCCCGCCGGGAACCACCCAAGCCCAAATTAACTAAGGAAGCCCTCGAAGGAAAAGAATCGCTTCGCTCCTTTAGTGAACTTAGTGCGTTCTTTGCCGCCAAGGATAAAAAAGAGGAACCTCCAAAAGAAAAATCCAAACACAAGAAAGACAAGAAAAGAGAGGAAAAATCTACTGCAGACCGACAGGACGAATCGACAGACGCTTCTGTGACAGCGGAACAACCGCAGACATCCCCGGAAACTTCTGAAACACCGGAACAACCGCAGATACCTGTAGTTGAAACTTCTCCTCAAGAAAGCTCACCCGCCGAAACTCCCAATGAACCAGAGTCTGTTCCAGAATCTTCTTCGACTCCCGAAGCAGAAAGGCAACCTGAGCAACCGGAAACCAAAGCAGAAGAGCCAACATCAATTACTGCTGACGAATCAACTCCCATTGTTGAGCCGCAAACACCCAACGAAGAAAATTCGGAGCAGCCTTCCGTCCAGGCGGAAGAAAAAAACCAGGAGCTTTCCAATTCTGATACGGCTTCCGACATCTCAAGCCAACCCAGTGATAGCGAAACCGAATCTGCTATAACCAGGGAAAATGCCAAGCAAAATGGAGATGAAAATTCTCAGGAAACCAAAAAGGATGATGTCCCTGCTAAATCCCATCAATAGCAGAGCCTAAGCTTATTCACTGGTTCCAATCGCCTTCTCTTCACTTATTCGTTGTTTTCTTTTCCCCTTAAATCCAAAAAGCCCAAGCAAGCATACTAGAACAAGTGCCATTCCACACAGGAACACCATCGCCCCCGGCAAGGAAAGTTCCCCACCTTTACTCATTTCATCCGGAAAAGCCAGCAAGCTGATGTGAAAGAGTCCAACGTAAATCACTAACCCCAAGCAATTAAGACCAAAGCGTTTGAGAATACCTGACGTAGAAGGAAGATGCTTCGAGATGCCATGCCGCCGACCAATCTCTTCCACGGCTAGTTGCGCTTCAGTTAAGCCGGCTCCAGTAAACAGGCGATACCGGCGAATTGCCTTTATCTTGCTTTTCCGGAGCAGCCGCAAGACTCGCCGGTCCCGTTCTTCCTTGTTGGCCGGAGCAATCTCCTTTCGCTGTTGCAAAATTCGGACTAACCAGAAAAGATTTAGAAACACTAATCCCCATGGCAGCAACATCAGGGAAAGACCAAAACTTGCAGCGACTAAGGGTAAGTAGCGGTCATCCACAAGCCACATCAACAGGGAAATTCCAAAAAACAAAACGCATAATCCCGTCAGGACCAACAGTGGCCAGCCAACATCTTTGGCATATCGGGCCCGGGGTTTGGTCCAGAAATCCAGCATCCATGGCGGTTCTTCTTCAGGAGGGAGATTCTTTAAGCTGGAATTTTCCTGGACCTCTTGTGGCCTCTTACTTTCTTCCAGATGGTTGATTGATTCGACATCCGTCTTGATGTCACTAGCCTTCTGGTAACGTTTGTCTAATTCGTTTTCTAAAGCCCGGAGAACAACCTCATCCAAACGGACGTCTATTTGGACTTTTTGAGAGGGCGGGGCAAAACGGCCAACCGGCAATTCCCCGGTGAGCATTTCATAGAAGACAACTCCCAAGGAATATATATCGGCCCGGTGATCGACCACGCGGGATCCTTTCATCTGTTCGGGGGCCATGTATCGCAAGGTCCCCATCACCTGCTGAGTGGCGGTCAAATGTTCGGTTGTTTCCTGGCCCAGGATTTTCGCCAAACCAAAATCGGCAATTTTCACGCGGCCGCGTTTATCGACAAGAATGTTCTCCGGTTTTATGTCGCGGTGAACAATCCCTTCATCATGAGCAAACTGTAGGGCCTCGCAAATCTGTGGCACGATGGCCAAAGCTTCCTTTGGGATCAGTTTTCCATCCTGAATGGCTTGACGTAAATTAACGCCGTCAACAAATTCCATCACCAAATAATACAATCCCTCGTGGTTTTCCCCTTCAGCCGTACCAGAACTTGGTGGTGCTGACGTTTGGCCAAAGTCATAGACGGCGACAATGTTGGGATGGTTTAGCTTGGCAAGGGCACGAGCTTCGCGAGTAAATCGCTCGGCAAAAGCGGGATCATGGCTGATTTCGGTTGGCAATATTTTGATCGCTACCATACGATCCAGCCCTTTCTGCCGGGCTTTGTAAACGGCACCCATGCCGCCCTGACCGAGCAGTTCAAAATCCCCAAACTGAGGTAATTGCCCTGCCAATTCTTCCGGCAGAGGAGGCACAAAGCCGGAGGAGGAATCAGGCGATGATCGGGTAGGTTCTCCCTGCGCATCGCTTGCGGATTGCCCTGGTAAACCGGCTTTGAGCAGGCACTTTGGACATAAGCCCCCCGGAGATCCGGCGGTAATCTCAGAACCACATTCCTAGCCACCGAAGGTCTCGAACAGAAGATTGATTTCCTGATCCACGTCGGCAGGATCGGCAAGTGTTTGCAGGATCTCTTCCCGCAGCAAATCCCGGTAACGTCTGCGAAGCCGGCTAGCCGCCTTTCGAACCGCTTCTTCAGTCATTCCTAATTCCTCTGCAACCTGACGATAAGGCGGTGAAGTGCCTTCACCGGTTAGGGTTGGTTTGAGAAGTTCGAATTGCTGGGTCTTTCCTGCCGCCTTGAATTCCTGTTCCAGACTTTTCAAAACCAACTCCAGAAGCATCAGTGTCCAGTGACGTTCGAACATCCGCTCAGGAGTGAGATTTGAAGCCGGTTCCAGATTTAATCGGGACTCCCCCTCCTTTAGGTCAAAAGCAAGCCGCTTCAAACCACCGCCACGTTTCTGGGCTTTTTTCCGATCCCATTGGTTGGCTAAAAAATTCTTTAGCGAGGTTAATAGAAAACTGCGAAAGCGGCCCCGTTCGGGAATCGCTTTGGCTAAGATGTTCTTCTCTAAAAGATTGGCAAAGAACTCCTGAGTCAAATCCTCCGCTTCATTGACATCCTTTACCCGCCGCCGGACGTAAGCATACAGTGGAAACCAGTAGCGCCGGCAGAGGAGAGTGAGGGCTTCCTTTCCTTCTTTTTTTCCTGCTTGCAGCACTATACTCCACTGAGTTGAAACAAACTTATCTGGCGATGAATTGGCAGGATTAGATTTGTCGTGGAAAATCATAGCAGGTTACTCATGCACAGCATTATCCTTGGAAGTATCCTGTATCTCCGCTTTTCTTTCCCTTTTCGACTTAAGAAGCCGTTTGAAAAGAACCTCGTTGATCTTCCCCCAAAACCGCTCCTTGCCATCTACGGTAATCACTGGAACCTTATCCGTGTAAAGTGACAGGAATTCAACCTTTTCGTCTATGTCAATTGACCTGAGGTGAAATCGATACATTCGCTGCCAGTGCAATAATTGTTCCTTGGCCACATCGCACAAATGGCATTGCTTCCGAGTATAAATGACAATTTCAATGGGCGGACTGTTTTGCTTATTTTTCCCAAATAACCAGGAAATTAATTTCATGATCCCTATTCCAATACCAGAGTGCAGTAGTCAGGTTCTCAATCATTCGCTATCCTAAACGAAATACAGTTTGGGAGAAAAAGCCCATTTTGGGTTTGGGTTAGTTAACAAAATGCCAATATCCTCCCTAATAATAGATGTAGGGTTTTTCCCTTCTAAATATCTCACTTTTGTATATTCGATCGAGGATGATCAATGCCGCCTCCCGGTAAGTCGCTCCCTCCTTCCCAAAAAAACCGCCGCCGAGGCCCGGATATTATGCCAGGTGGCTGGTT
>CAZPPD010000621.1:0-4109 GCA_964588185.1 uncultured Alcaligenaceae bacterium
AAAGAAGGCCAGCACGTTGAGCCAAACACAGTTCTTTGCGAATGGGACCCCTGGCGAACGCCAATCTTGGCAGAACGCGGCGGCCGTATTCGCTTCGAGGAGATTGTGGAGAATGAAACTCTGCGGAGCGAACGGGATCCGCGTAGTGGTGCTATTCACCGCGTGATCATGGAGCATAAGGGCGACCTGCACCCGCAAATTGTCATTGAAGATGACCGCGGCAATACTTTGGAAGTCCACTATATACCGGAGAAAGCGGTCCTTGAGGTTAAAGAAGGCGATATGGTTACTGCCGGTCAACTCCTGGCAAAAACCCCCCGGGAAGCCGGTGCTACCCAGGATATCACCGGTGGTCTTCCTCGTGTTACCGAGATCTTCGAAGCTCGAAAGCCTCGCGATCCGGCTATCATGGCGGAAGTTGCCGGTCGTGTTCGCTTGGGTGAAAAGCGTCGCGGCAAGCGTTCCATCATGGTCCAGCCGGAAGACGAGAACGGCCGCCCCATCGGTGAGGAAAGAGAACACCTCATCCCGCAAGGGAAGTACGTTCGCGTGCACACGGGCGACTTCGTTCGCGAGGGTGACCCGCTGGTGGATGGACCTTTGGTACCTCATGATATCTTGCGGATTAGTGGTGTCGAGGCAGTGCAGAACTACCTGGTCCGCGAGGTCCAATCGGTCTACCGAAGCCAGCGTGTGGACATCGATGACAAGCACATCGAGATTACCATTGCCCAGATGCTCCGTAAGGTGAAAGTCGAAACCATGGGTGACACTGGTTTGCTGCCGGGATCGGTGATCGACAAGTTTGCCTTCCAGGAAGTCAACAACCGCCTGCGGACCTGTGTCAAGGTGGTTGATCCGGGCGACTCGAATTTCGAGGTTGGCAAGATCGTCACCAAAGAGGCTTTCGAAGAAGTCCACGACGCTTTGGAGAAGGAGAAGAAAACTCCGCCAACCTTTGTAGATCCCACTCCGGCTAGTTGTAGCACGGTCCTTCTTGGGATCACCAAAGCGGCTGTGCAATCGGACAGCTTTATCTCCGCTGCCAGCTTCCAGGAAACCACCAAGGTGCTCACCGAAGCGGCCCTCGCCGGCAAAGTAGATTACCTTGTCGGGCTGAAGGAAAACGTTATCCTCGGCCACTTAGTCCCTGCTGGAACCGGTTTCCAACAGCACCAAGATTCGGAAGTCCGGATCAACCCGGATGCTTTGCAAGAAGAAGTAGAAGTTGTGGCAGATGAACCGACCTTAGTCACAACCTCTGGGGAGGAGTCGGAAGCGGAAGTGGACTCGGCAGCTTCTCCTGCAACAACCACAGAGTAACAAGATAGAGGTTTGGTTAGTGGATTCGCCAGAATTCAGCTGAATTAATAATCACCCCCGGATTTTTTCGGGGGTATTTTTATTTAGCTGGATTCATCAGAATTCAGATGATGCTTAATCCTGCAACCGGAACAACTTCAATAGCGTTTCCATCAACGTATGATGGCTTTCCGCCGGTTCCTCGGCAAGTGCGGAGATTGGCCCATGCAAAAACCGATTCTGTAACAACCGGAATGCTCCTTCGATGTATTTCTTGTCTTCCTCCGAAAGCCGGCCGTTCAAATGCTTGAGGAGGTCCCCGACGACCACTTTTCGCTTCGTCTCGAAGTCTTGAGTGAGGCGGGCAATGATTGGACCGTTCCGGCGACGAGACCAGTCTTTGAAGAAGCGGTTTTGTTCCTGAGAAATGATGTGCTCAGCCGGCCCTACATGTTTCAAACGGTCGGCGAGTGTTTGCTCCCGGAGGCGTTTCAAATCGTCGATGTTAAACAAACACGTTTGATCTCCATCATGAATATTCGGGTCGAAATCTCTGGGCACAGCAATATCCAGAATAACCGAAGGACCTCCGGTTCGCTTTGCCAATACCTTCTTGTAACGCTCCCGAGTCATGATCGGCTCCGGCGATCCCGTGGTGCTAAGAACAATGTCGGCTTTGGCCAAAGCATCCTCCAATTGTTCCCAAGGAATAGCTTTGCCATTGCAGCCGGCGGCGACTTCAACCGCCTTCTCCGGGCTACGGTTGGTAACCAACGTTCGTTTGGGCTTGAGTTCCTGGAGATGTTTTAAAGTCAACTCTCCCATCTTGCCCGCGCCGATCACTAATACCGTCTTGTCCCCGAAATAGTCAAAGACCTGACGAACATAGTCGACCGCGGCACTGGAAACTGACACATGACCTCGGGCAATCCCCGTTTCGGTGCGGACTCGTTTGGAAACCAAGAATGCCTGTTGGAACAAGGCATGCAAGAAAGTTCCTACCGCGTCAACTTCCTGGGCCATTTCGTAAGCTTTTTTGACCTGACCGGCGATCTGGGTTTCGCCAATGATCATGCTGTCTAATCCGGAGGCGACCCGAAAAAGATGGTTGGCAGCTCGTTCGTTAGTATGCTCGTAGAGGTGCGGCTCCAGAAGATCACCTCGAAGATCATGGATTTCACCGAGGAACTCGGCAATGACGTCCGCTCCCGGAGCTTTATGCGAGTCGGTCCGCGCCAAGTACAATTCCACTCGGTTGCAGGTACTCAGGATGACTGCTTCACACCCAAACCGGCAGCTTAGCTCGTTCAAAGCTTGAGGAACTTCCTTGGGGTCAAAAGCAAGTTTCTCGCGTACCTCGACGGGAGTGTTCTGATAGTTACAACCAATGGCAAGTAAGATCATGGCATTCCCCCCGAAACAAAAGGATGAACGGGAGAAACCAGGCTCAACACCAACAAGCCAAACGCGATAATCGTCCACACTGCTACCCGTTGTCCTCGGGCATGGCTGGCGTAGCGGAGGTAAAGCAGGATGGCAAAAACCACCCAGAGTCCGACGATGCTCATCAATTTAGGGTTGGTCCAATTCACAAAGGAACTTTGCCCTTGAATTCCCAAAACGACTCCTACAATTAGGCCAACGGTTAGCAGAGGAAATGCTAAAATAATCGCCCGGCGATTCATGTTTTCCAGTCGTTCTAGGCTTAGCATTCTCATGCCGCGGCCGGGTGGCACTTTTGCCTTCAGTCGGTGAACTTGAACCAAGTACATAATGCTGGCAATAAAGCCGACGCAAATTCCCACCCCTGCCAACAACACCAATGTGCCATGAAATTGGCCCCAAAACCGCTCGCCTCGCAACGAAAAGAGAGGCTCTAAAGCGAACCCCCTGGGGATTTCTTGGGCTCTAAGGGATAGGCTTCCCAAGATTGTCAGGGCCAAGACCAATGGAAGCACGAAGACTCCCCAGGTGACATTATTGTGATGGAAAGCGCCATACAAATAAAACACCGCCAGAATCCAAGCCAGAAACAGGAGGGAGGCATAAGGCTCGGCTAACAGCAACCGCTTATCCAGGATGAAGTAGGTATGAGCCAACAAACCGGCACAGCCAAAGCCATTGCCCACCAAACGGAATATGGGCCGGGGCCGGAACAAGTACAATAGTTCCAGCGCAAAGGCAACGGCATAGCTAGCGCCAAAACAGAAAATTTTGATGTCTATCGCGAACATTATTTTGATTATATAGATTACGAAATGGGAACGAAATTGGGGATTCCTTAAACTTCCCAGGTCTTGTGCACAAACTTCGGATTCGTCAGCACCTGATAAAAATCCCGCCAAGTCGGTTTCTCCGGCGGTGGTAGTTCCTTTCCATTGTCCATTCGATACTTCACCGGAACTTCGGTCATCATTCCTTCCAGAAAATTAGCTTTGGCTATTAATTCCACCGAGGCAAAAGTTCCCTTTGCCTGAATGGCAATCGGCTTCAGGAAATCGGTGCGGAACAAGCAGAAGCCGCTTTCCGGGTCATGAACGCGGACTCCAAAAATCCAGCGAGCCAGCCAGCGTCGCCACCAGCCTTCGGTGCCTTGCCAGCATTTGTGGTACTCCAAGGGAATTCCAAGTAAGACATTGACTAGGCCACGGTAAATCATCCCGGCAACCCGAAGCCATTGGGGTCGTATCTTCCAGACACGGCAGCCGCAAACCAAGTGAGCCTTGTCAATTAGCTCCAGCATTGCCTTTAGGTCTTTGAGTTGAAAGCGAGGATCACACGGACAAAAGCACAGAAGAGGATATTTT
>CAZPPD010000622.1:0-4095 GCA_964588185.1 uncultured Alcaligenaceae bacterium
GAATCGGGTTGCGAGAGGTCCCGCCACCTTGGTCCAGGGAATTACCGCTGATGTCGGTCACAGCACTGGTTACTGTCACTGTGTATAGGGTTTCGGTCAGCAAGTTCGTGTCCGGATCAAAGGTCGCACTCAAACCATCCAGGGCTACCGTAATGGTCCCCGAAATATTCGAAGAACCATCATTGACCGTGAAGGAAGTGGCAGTGACCGTAGTTGGGTCCACTTCCTCTGAGAAGGTTACAGTAATATCCGTCGTTATTGCTACATCAGTAGCACCATCAGCCGGAGTTACCGCCGTCACCGTAGGGGAGGTAGTGTCGGAAACTCCACCGGTCGTGAAGGTGCTGGAGAAGTTTTGACTGGGGTTGCGGCGATTTCCACCATCTTGTTCCAAAGGATTGCCGCTCGTGTCAGTGACTGCACTGGTTACTGTCACCGTGTAGGTCGTTCCGGGTGCTAGGCTACCGTTTGGATCAAAGGTGGCACTCAAGCCATCTACGGCAACGGTGATGTTTCCCGAAATATTCAAAAACCCGTTTTTGACAGTGAAAGAAGAGGTGGTGACAGTGGCCGGGTCCACAGCTTCCGAGAAGGTTACAGTAATGTCCGTGGTTAGGGCCACATCGTTGGCACCTTCAGGGGGGGTTACTGACGTTACCTTGGGGGGTGTGGTATCAACTATTCCCATAGTCATAAAGGTGCTGGAGAAGTTTTGATCACCGTTCCCGGGATTTTCATCCTGATCCAGGGAGTTGCCGCTGGTGTCGGTCACTGCACTTGTTACCGTCACGGTATAGGTCGAATCAGACGTTAGGTTAGTATCCGGATCAAAGGTGGCACTCAGACCATCCACTGCCACGGTGATGGTCCCGCCGATATTTGATACACCATCGTTGACGGAAAAAGAGCTTGGCGTAACCGAGGTAGGATCCACGGCTTCCGAGAAGGCAACTGTGATATCCGTTGATAATGCCACATTGTTAGCAGCGTCAGGAGGAGTTACAGACGTCACTGTTGGACCTGTGGTATCATCTTCAAAAGTAGTGAAAGTGCTTGTGAATTCTTGACTCAAGGGATTGCCGCTGGTGTCGGTCACTGCATTAGTAACGGTTACTGTGTAGAGCGTTCCAGGCAACAAGTCCGTGTCCGAATCAAAGGTAGCACTTAAACCATCAGGAGCCACATCGATAGTCCCTGCAATATCTGAAGAACCATCGTTAACGATAAAGGAAGAGGCGGTGACGGTGGTAGGATCAACCGCCTGGGAAAAGGTAACTGTAATATCTGTTGTAATTGCCACATCTCCGGCAGAATCGGCGGGAGTCACAGAGGTAACATTGAAACCAGGTGATCCAATCTCAAAACCAATCAGATCGAGTGCTCGGAGGTCCGCTTCTGAAATGGGAGGGGTTTGTCCCGGCGCCAACGTCGGATCCAAAATGCCTATGAAATTCCCGGTGAGACCGTTATCTTTCCAGTGGCTTGCCTGCCTGCCATCCCCCTCAGAGCTTCCCGTGGACATCCGCCACTCGGTGTCGGAAGTTGTGCCCCAGGGAAAGATTTGATCGGTCACAGCTTCCACACCTGCTCCCATCTCGCGCGGAAAACTAGTAAATTCTGCTTGGGTGCTGGGGTTGTTACTGTCTAAACGAAATCGGAAAGCGTCTAACGTGGATGGCGCAATGTCAGGCCGGAGAAAGGGCGGAAAACCACTATAGAAGTCCACGATGTCCACTTCAGAGACGAAGCCAAGCGCATGACCGATTTCGTGAGCTGCGATGGCCTGAAAGTCGAATTTATTGCCATCAATGCCGTCGGAAGGATCAAAATCAAAATCAAAATCGCTGTTAAAGGTGATTGTCCCATCAGTGGAACCGAACAACGCATCAAAGTCGATACCAAATTCGAGTGCCTTGAAATTTGCCTTGGTGCCGGAAAGCGAATTGGGATCTCCGCCCGAGGAAGCGATGTCAAACCCTGAGAGATTGAATTGAACTTGGGCGCTTGTTGGTAGGGCGGCAACAATTCCATCATCGGGCTCGTCGGAGGCGTCCAGCACCAACTGATCCCGGATTGTATCGTAGCTGTCGAACAATTGCACGGACGATGCTTGTCCGAGAACCCCGGGATCCAAAGAGGCCAGGTCGGCGTCAATGTTAACCGTGATTGGGTCGGAAATGAATGCTTCCCATTGGTCGGCCGCCGCATTAAATGCCGCTAATGCATCCGGGTTGCTCGCCAAGGATGGGCCGGCATTAATATTAATCGTGAACGTGCCCAGATTGGCAGTAGGTTGCCCCGTTGGGGTAAATTCCGATGGCCTGTTCGATAGTTCCTCCAAAGAAGTAATTTGTCTTGATAGACCCCAGTTTCCTTCCAAATCCTCGACGGCGAGAAGGGATGTTGTTTGCAGTCTGGGTTGAAAAGTCTTTATGGAAGGAAGGGCATTGAATAGGTCACTACTGGGCAAGATGCGCTGTTCCATCGCTTCTAATATCGGCTCAAAGTCCAGCCAATTACCTGGTTTACCGATGGGGCTTCGACTTTTTCGTTCGCGCATCCATTGGATTAAATCTGCTAGTACTGTCACGATGATGCCTCTTGGCCTTGGGGAGAAGGTTTTTGCAATACTATAGAAATCCCTTAAAATTAACACTTTAAATAGAACCTCAGGATTAATTGTTTCAAGCTTTTTCTGAAAATTTTCAATTAGTAGAGACGACTGGATTTCGTGCAATGATTTGGTATCAGAGCCAGGTGTCGAATGGCATGGTTTTATCGGGTTCCTACATTAGTGATGTTTCTTAGTGGACCTGGCATGCCAGACACTTGAAATCACGAACTTGGGAAACGGGACATAACGAAGGAATCCTTCGCGTTTGAGAAAAAGTTTTGATCGTTGGATTCGGGTTTCTGATTTTTTGCGTGTGGGGGCACTGCGGCCGTTCTTTTTGAAGAACTCCAACTTCGCTTTCAGTCTCTTTACAATTCCCGGTTGTTTAAAATACAAGTTTTGTTTTTGACCGGGGTCCGTGTTCAGGTTATAGAGCTGACCGGGAGCATTTGGTGCCGTATCCGTCAAGGCGTATTTCTTCATCACCCCCTTATTGTAGTTATTTCCGCCCGAACCTTTATGGTCGAGATACACCCATGGGCCTTTGCGAATTGCGAGGTCCAAACTAATGGTTTGGTGAAGGGTGTAGGGGCGGATGGGAGTAATGGTTTGTTGGCCTAAGAGTGCGGGCAAGATGTTAAAGCTATCCTCGGCAGCCTGATTAGGGAGTTGAACATCCAATATACCCGCGC
Source organism: uncultured Alcaligenaceae bacterium (assembly GCA_964588185.1). Lineage (GTDB taxonomy): Bacteria > Planctomycetota > Planctomycetia > Gemmatales > Gemmataceae > CAZPPD01. The sequence goes on from CAZPPD010000622.1 coordinate 3,307, forward strand.
AAGTGGCCATCAAATCCGTAAGACATATTGTTTGCTGGGAAGTGGTGCCGGGTTTTATCTTTTTTGGCCAGCGGGCAATGAAAGGAACGCGGTGACCGCCTTCCCATTGGTCGCGTTTCACTCCTCTCCATGGTCTCGCGCCGTTGTGGCCAAAATCTCTCCGCATGAAAAAGACCGACGTAACCTCGGGACCGTTGTCACTGGTGACAATAATCAGGGTGTTATCCGCGAAGCCATTGCTGGCGAGTGATGACATGATTTCGCCGACAATATGATCGAACTCAAAAATGAAATCCCCATGGGGACCGGCTTTGGTTTTCCCGCGAAAATCTTTTCCCGGGAAGGAAGGTAGGTGGACTGCTTGGGTGGAGTGGAAAAGGAAAAACGGTCTCTGTGGGGAATTCTTGGCGTGGTTGTCTAGGAACTCCAGACTCTTTTTCAGAAAGATCATGTCGATTTCTTGGAGGTCAAACCCCGGAGCAATCATGCCGCGACGGTTATCTTTTGAATAAGGATGAGTGGGCAAGCCTTTGCGGTCGAGAAGTCTTTTGGGCGGAACCGGAATGCGATCACCTTCAATGAAAGCGTAGAGCCAATCCGTCGTCGGACAGCAGGCGGTGCCGAAGAAGTAGTCGAAGCCTCGGTGAATTGGGGCGTCAGGTATTTTCCGTGAATAATCAATGCGTTTTACCGCTTGGAGTCCATTTTGATTGATGGCATTGCCTTGTTTGTCGAAAAATGTCAGACCTACATTCCATTATCCTATGCAAGCGGTGGTGTATCCATTGG
>CAZPPD010000623.1:0-4094 GCA_964588185.1 uncultured Alcaligenaceae bacterium
CCGGTGAATTGGTAAGCAGGCCAAAGCAGGTGAGGACGGATGGCCGAGGGGATGTAACCGTATTTCGCTGGTATGAGACAGACCAAAGCGGGATTTATTGGATGACCGTGGGACAGGATGTCAAGCAACACTTGTTTGCGGTCAACGTCCCCGCGTTTTTGCCAAATCAAAAGGCCAGCGAAAGTGATCTCAGTAGGATTAGTGAAAGTAAGCTGAATGAGCGCTACCCCGGTTGGGAGTTTCAGGTCGTAAAAGACCTTAGCAAAATTGAATACTTGCCTATGGGTGAGGGGCAAGACGAAGAAATCGTTCGCGGCCGGATGGGTCCTGTAATAGCCAATATTTTATTGATTGCTGTTCTAATTCTGCTAATCACCGAGGTGGTCCTGGCTTTTGTTTTTGGCCATTTCTCCTCAGTTCCCGGAGCAAGGTCAGAACCCGCAAGTAACAAGCGTGCCTGGCCGATGGGAATCGGCATAACTGCCGGTATATTGTTTGTGGGCATCTTTTCAGTGCTACTTCATGCGGCCATCACGGGAGATTTTTTCGGCTTCCTCCCTGATAGTTTTCGTTCCGGAGTGGAAGCCCTGTTGAAGATACCCCCGCCGGCACCCGGAGAAGGTAGTCGCTGGGCTTTGGAGTTTACTCCTTTCTTTTCGGATCCGACTACCGATTTATGGCTTAGTGCTGTCATTGCAGTGGGTGCAATCGTTCTTCTGGTATTGATCTACATGCGGGAAGGCTTCTCCATCCCTGCTGCTTACAAATTCCTGCTGGGTGGCTTGCGGTTTTTCCTGATTCTGCTGACCTTGGCAGTTTTACTTCCTCAGCTTCAACTCAATTTCGAGCGGCGAAGTTGGCCGGATGTGGTGTTGTTGATTGACGACTCCCTGAGCATGGGAGAGACGGACCAATACCAGGAGGAGTCGGTTCAGGAAACCGTGGCCAAACTCACCAAGAAGATCCGCGAGAATTACAAAGAGGAGCTTCCCAAGAAGATTGAACATCTCGAAGAGAAATTGTCCAAGCTGGAGCAAGACCCGGATGGTAAAGCAGAAGAAATCCTGAAACTCAAGACGGAGAAAAAGGAGTTACTCGACCTCAAGGAACAAGTGGAAAACAATCCGAATTGGCAGCCAACCCGCCACCAGTTGGTCCAAGCAGTTGTGAAAGGCAAGGAAAAAAGCTGGATCCGAGCTTTGTTGGAAGACCGCCGTATGAAAGTGCACGTCTATCACCTGGACAGGGAAGGGCGGGCCATTAAAGTTATGGATTCGCAAGGGAATGGAGCGGACTTGACCGAGTTGGGAAAACCCAAACAAGCGGGAATGGTTGCCCAAGCCATTGCCAACCTCAAGCCGAGAGCAGAGGAAAGCCGCCTGGGAACGGCTGTCCGTCAAGTACTCGACTATTACCGGGGCTCCTCGTTGTCGGCGATAATCATGTTGACCGACGGAGTGACAACTCGCGAGGAAGATCTGCAAAAAATTTCACGCTATGCCTACCTCAAAGGGGTGGGATTACACCTGGTTGGCATCGGCGATGATCATGAACTGCGGGACCTCAAGTTACATGACCTCCAGGTGGAGGATACTGTCTATGTTAATGACCGGGTGATTTTCGAGGCGCGCCTGACCGGTAAGGGTTACAAGAATCTAACTGTGCCTGTCGTATTAAAGATGGTTGGTAAGAATGGTGAACCCACTGAAGTCGCACGGGAAATGGTAACCATCGATCCCCAGGGAAAACCGGTCCGCGTTCGCCTGAAATATCGCCCCATTCGACCCGGAGAGCGGTTATTTATTGTGGAAGTTGTCCCGCCTTTTGAGGAAGACGACGAGAAAAAACCGAAGAATGCAAACCTGCGTTTGGAACGAACCATTTTGGTTCAAGAAAGCAAAGTCAATAAAGTGCTTTATGTTGAAGGAAGCCCCCGTTATGAATTTCGCTTCATCAAAAACCTGTTGGAGCGTGAAAAGAAAGAGGCCAACAAGAAGAAAAGTGTTGACCTTAAGGTTTTCCTTCTGGAAGGAGATGAAAAATTCCCCAGCCAGGATCGCACCGCCATTTCCGAGTTTCCATTTACCAAGGAAGAGCTGAGTTCCTTCGATGTTGTTATCTTGGGTGACGTTGATCCTCGCCATCCCAAGCTGGGCGAACAGAAGATGCGAAACTTGGCTAATTTTGTTCGGGGTGGAGGCGGGGGATTATTGGTGATCGCAGGTTCTCAATTTGCTCCTCATTCTTTTAAGAACACACCTTTGGAAGATATTATCCCCGTCGAACCGGCCACCGATCGGCCTCCTCTGGAGAATGCCAATTTGGAAGAAGGTTACCATCTGGAATTAACGGCTGTTGGAAGGCTTCACCCCATTTTCCGTTTCTCGCCGGATGATACGGAGAATCAAAAGATTTGGCAGGAGCTTAAGCCCATGTATTGGTGGGCGAAGAAATTAAAGGTGAAGCCATTAGCGGAAGTTCTGGCAGTTCACCCCAAAAAGTTCAGTCTCAATGACCAGAATAAAGATGTAAAACTGCCTTTGGTAGTTCAACATTACGTGGGTTCCGGGCGGTGCATGTTCTTTGGGTTTGACGAAAGTTGGCGGTGGCGTTTCCGCAAGGATGTAACCCGTTTCAATCATTTCTGGAATCAGACCGTTCGCTATTTATCCCGAAATCGTCTTAGTCGTACGGACTTGCGGTTGGACCGGCAGACTCCTTATCGCCAAGGAGAGCCGATCAAGGTAACGGTCCGCTTTCCGGATAACACACCCATCCCCGGCCAAGTTGAGCGAGTCAAAGCCGGGATGAAAACTGATGTCAAGGTTATTGCCGAACATCGGCCGCCAGAGGAGGAAGGCAAAGGTGGAGATGTGGAGGTGCAAACCTTGAAGCTGGCCAAAGTGGAAGGCAGTTGGGCGACTTACGAAGGCGTTCTTGCCCGCACCAGAGAAGGCAAATATCGCTTTTGGCTCAGCAATCCCGATGTTAGTCAGTCGCAGCCCAACAAAAAGAAACCCAGCGCGGAAGCCAGGGTTATTTTGCCGCCGGGAGAACTGGACCGCTTGCGTATGAACCGGGAAGAACTGCAGATTGCAGCGAAAGACAGTAACGGCAAGTTCTATGATTTGGCTACCGCCCAAAACTTGGTCGACGAACTACCCTCCGGTTACCGGGTTGCCCTCAATACTCCGGGCAAGCCGCGGATGCTTTGGAACCATGCGTTAACTTTTCTGCTGGTTATAGGACTGCTGACTTCAGAATGGTTTTTACGGAAACGAAAGCACCTGTTATAGTTGAGGAAGAACTCCAAACCTGGGAAAAGCCCTTCGGGTTAGGAATCATAAAAAAGGCCGTTCCACATGACTCAACTGAAAAGTGAAATTCCCGCCCATCGCCCGCGGGCAAACCGGACGCAACTGCAATCCAGATTGGCTGGACTTCGATTCCGCCTTCGCAGTGTTGCCTTTTTGCGAGGCGTCAGTTGGTTATTGGCATTTATGGTGGCCAAGATTTTTATCTCCTGTTCCCTGGATTGGCTCTTTCATTTGTCTCCTATTTTTAGAACTCTCTTCTTGATAGAAACCTCAGCGGGAATAGGAATAGGATTTTATATCCTCCTGTATCTCCCATTGACCCGGAAGGATGATGACCTGTCCTTGGCCCTTAAGATCGAGAAAGAATATCCCCACCTGAATGACGCTCTGGCAAGTTCCGTCCAATTCCTGGAAGACTCGAAACTATCGCATGACTCGGCAAGTATGTGTGAGGAAGCCATTCGCCAAGGGTTGGAATCCGCGGAAGATTGCGACTTTAACAAAGTAGTGAAAACCGATTGGCTGCGCACTAGTTGTCTAACCGCTTTATTCTTGTGCGTTTCGGCTGTCGGTTTCGTGCTTTGGAATCCGGCACTTACCCAAGCGGCTTTGGTGCGGTTGTTCCTTCCATTTGCCGAACAAGATTGGCCCACAAATACTCAGGTTACTCTCGACTATCCCAAACGCGTGGCCATCGGCCAACCTTTCACCATCAAAGGAAAAGTAACCGGAGTGATCCCCGAGATCGCAGTGGTTGAGTTTGCCGGGCTCAGCTCC
>CAZPPD010000624.1:0-4091 GCA_964588185.1 uncultured Alcaligenaceae bacterium
ATCACAAAGAGTAGCTACAATCCACAACGGAAATTATCGTATTGTGGAAATATCGAAGGTATGCTGCCGTTTGAATACACAAAAACAAAAAAGCCAAGGGGGGGTATTTCCTATCCTCATTTCGAAAATTATTCCTGTCAATTCCGCCAAATTTAAGGCAACCCCATTTTGGTTATTTAGGTTGGAACCATTATAATTGGCTTAGATTACAAGCCTTTTGCCGGTTTCAAAAATGGAAGCTGTGGCAATTTTAACCGTAAAACTTGGTTTAAAAAATGAGAGCCGGCTCAAAGATAGGTCCTTTCCTCATTGAAAAAGAACTTGGCAGTGGGGCCATGGGTGCGGTTTTTCTCGCTCGCTTCAAAGACACGAAACAGCGAGTGGCCATCAAAATTATCTCGCCGTCCATCTCCACCAATGAAAATGCCCTCGCCCGCTTTCAACGGGAAGCCGATATTCTCAAGCAACTCCGCCATCCCCACATCGTGCGATTGTTGGCCACGGGGAAGTATCAAAAGTCTCCTTTTTACGCTATGGAATTCGTCGAGGGAGAATCGCTGGATCATGTCATTGCCCGCCGGGACCGCCTATCTTGGGAAGAGGTTGTTGACCTTGGCATACAACTATGCGATGCCCTGCAGCATGCCCACGACCACGGTATAGTGCACCGCGATCTAAAGCCCTCCAACCTGATGGTCCTGGCGGATAACACGGTAAAACTCACCGACTTCGGCATCGCCAAGGACTTGGATCAGACCGAATTAACCGGAACCAACTGCACCGTCGGCACTGCGGCTTACATGTCCCCCGAGCAATGCAAAGGGGAACGCAATATCACTTCGCAATCGGATCTGTATTCGATGGGAGTGATGTTTTACGAACTGGTGACCGGGCGCAAGCCCTTCAAAGCCGAGTCGACCATGGAGATGTTCATTCAGCATGTCAATGGAACGGTTGAACGGCCCTCCCGGTATGCCCTGGAAATACCGGTATGGCTGGATAATTTAATTTGCCAGCTTCTGGAAAAGAAACCCGAGGACCGGCCCTTGAATGCCTCGATGGTAAAACAATCGCTGTCGGAGATTCGCGAAAAAGTCGAAGCCCAACAAAGCGCCGGCTATGATCGGGCCAGGACCAAGCGCAAAGACCGCCGCAAAAATCAGCAAGAACTGGATGAGGAAGACCGCGAGGCCGCTCGCGCGCTCCTTCGCAAAAGAAAGAAGAAAAAGAAAGTACCATTTTACACCCGAGGCTGGTTTGTAGCACTCGGTTTGTTGGTCATCGCCGGCGGCATGGGAACATTACTTTACTACACCTTCTTTAAACCCCCGGCCCTGGAATACCTGCATGAGGAAGCTCGCGACCTGATGGCCAACAAAGATCTCGAAGGCTACGACGACGCCTTGGAAAGCCCCTTGGCCCAGTTTGCTTACTATTACAAGGAGAGTGACGACCCGCTAGCTAAGGATCTCAGGAAATGGACCAAGGAGGCACTCGCCGGCCGTCGCGAAATCCAAATGCACATTCGCTGGAAACGAAATGTACCCACCGGCGGTGTGGATCAATCCGAAGAAAACTTGGCACGCATTGCCCTGGAAAGTGAGAAAAAATGCCAATTCGAGGATGCCAAGAAATTCTGGAAACGCCTGGCCGAATCAAAAAATCACCCCGATGAAGACATCAGGGCCTGGGGATTAGTCGGAGTCAAATGCCTGGATCAATTAACCCGGCTGGAAAAGAAAATAGAATTCCTGCAGGAAAAAATTAACAATGAAGAAGAGCGGGTTCCGAAATCGGAAAATGAAAGGATCGCATTCAATGCCCTGCAATTGGAAAGCAAACAGGAAATCCCCAAGGCCATATTAGCCTGGCGGGACCTCAAGGATAAATCTGTGGACAACCTCAATCAACGGATGTGGTTCCTCATGGCCCAGGGACGGATCAAAGAGTTATTGGAAAAGTCTTCCTCTCCCAACAAAAAAACCAATAAGGATAATGATGAATCGAACGAAAAGTAAAACTGCTTTTGCCCGCGCCTGCGAGGTACTTCCCGGTGGCGTCAATAGTCCCGCCCGAGCTTTTGGAGCCGTAGGGGGACATCCTCTTTTCATCGACCGCGGCGAAGGCCCTTTTATGATCGATATCGACGGCAATCGCTATCTGGATTATGTCGGGTCTTGGGGGCCTCTGATTCTTGGCCATTGCCATCCGAAAGTGGTTCAGGCAGTTGAACAGGCAGCTCACCGTGGGGCCAGCTTCGGAGCGCCCACGGAAATGGAGTCCGACCTTGCCGAGCTAATCGTGGCAGCAGTTCCTTCCGTGGAAATGGTTCGCATGGTCAACTCCGGAACGGAAGGGTCGATGAGTACCATTCGCTTGGCCCGCGGTTTCACCAACCGGGATGTGATCGTCAAGTTTGCCGGTTGCTACCATGGCCATGTGGACAGCTTGTTGGTTTCCGCAGGCTCGAGTGCAACCACATTGGGAGTTCCCACCAGTCCGGGTGTTCCCAAGAATTGCACCGATGACACGCTGGTTCTCCGCTACAACGACACCAATTCATTGGCCGAAGCCTTCCGAGCCCATGGGGACCGGATTGCTGGTGTGATCCTGGAACCGGTGGTCGGTAACATGGGATTGGTAAAGCCCTCGCCGGAGTTTCTTGCCGAATTGCGCAGGCTAACTGATCACCACGGAGCCTTGTTGATCTTTGACGAAGTCATGACCGGCTTCCGCCTCGCCTATGGCGGAGCCCAGGAATTATTCGGCCAAAAGCCGGATCTGACCGTCTTCGGCAAGATTGTTGGCGGAGGCCTTCCGGTTGGAGCTTATGGCGGGCGCTCGGACATCATGAAAAAAGTCATGCCTGCGGGACCGGTTTTCCAAGCCGGGACACTATCCGGGAATCCATTGGCCATGGCAGCGGGCTTAGCTACCTTAAGAGAGCTTCGCGATAATCCGCCGTACGAAAAGCTGGAGCAACTGGGAGCAAAATTAATCGAAGGCTTGAAAAAAGCCGCCGAAAGCAGCGGTCTGCCGCACCAGATTGCCCGAGTAGGAAGTATGTGGACGTTATTCTTCAACCCGGATCCGGTCACCGACTACGATGTGGCCAAGAAATGTGACACCGGTCGATTCTCCCGCTTTTTCTGGGAAATGATGGACCGCGGATTTTATTTGCCCTGCAGCCAATTTGAAGCCGCTTTTATCTCCGCAGCCCACACCGAAGACCAAATTGATCAGACAATCTCGGCCGCAAAAGACTCCCTGGCGATAATTGGGTGATTTACTTCAAGCAAATTACGCAGTTTTTTGGAGTCGGATTTCCTTGCAGCGTTTTTGGTTCAGTAAGAACTCTTCTTAGGCGGATAAAGGGTAAATCAGCTTCAAGCAAGCTTGCCCTGCAACCGCAGATTCAAGCAAGCTGCCCTGCAACCGCTGGTCTTCTCAAATTTGAGTCCATTTGCTATTTTAACCACATCAAATAGGTTTACTTTTTGGTTTATGCCGTGCCTTTTTGGTCAAGGGAGGTTTTGGTCGTGGCTTCGCTCGAATATAGTCAGTTGCGTAAGGGGATGGTTATCGTTGGGGACGATGGCCAGCTTTACTATGTGGTTGATCGGGATTTAAATACCCCGGGGAACTGGCGGGCTATTCTCCAGTTGAAACTCAAAAATCTTTCAACAGGTTCTATCACCATCAATCGGGTTCGGCCTCAAGATAAGGTCGAACAAGCGTATCTCGATAAGCGGGAGATGGAATATATCTACCAAGACGGCGATGGTTACGTCTTCATGGACACGGAAACCTACGATCAAATCACCCTCTCGCCGGAATGGGTCGGGGACCAAATCCTATTCTTGAAAGAGGGCTACAAAGCCCAAGTGGTCTTTTACGAAGGCAAACCTCTCAGTTTGGACTTGCCTGCTTCGGTGGACTTAAAAGTCGAAGAAACCGAACCGGGTTTAAAAGGTGCCACCGCTGCCGCCCAAACCAAACCGGCGACTTTGGAAACCGGCCTGAAGATCCAAGTTCCTTCTTTTGTGGAAATCGGCGACATTATTTCAGTAGATACGCGGGAAAATAAATAC
>CAZPPD010000625.1:0-4086 GCA_964588185.1 uncultured Alcaligenaceae bacterium
CAGCCCCCCGGAGCCGTGATAGTTGTAGTGGGCATCGGTGTTTACCACCCCCGTGATGCGATATCCTTGATTCAGGAGTTGGAGCCAGTTGTAGATAGCATTGTTCCGCAAGTAGCGTTTGCCGCGGGCACTGCGAATGCGGGTCGGCTCCATGTTTAAGACGGTGTGGATGGGGTGGACCTCAATGACGTCCATGTAAGGAAAACTCGCTTTGAATCCTTCGTCTGGTTTGTGATCCCCATTCTTGTCGAAAAACAACCAGCCGATGTCAGGATGATTCTGTTGAACCAAGCGGTCTAATTTGGGATCTCCCCAGGTTGCCAGCCGTTTGATTTGCGTGGTGGGATCTTCGTCGGTAGTTGGTGCCCCGCCATCCTGCGTTCGCGGGTTGAACTCCAAGGGAAAGGCATTCTGGTGATTCAGAAGCAGTGGGCTTCCAGTTAGCTCGATCCCCGGGCAAGTTCCGAGTAAGTGAACTGCGTTTAGTGCCTGCAGGTGGGGCTTGTAGCTATCGATGCGATTGTGTTCGGTGCACGGAGCGAACTCGATGTGCTCGCAGATTAAGTTGAGGACACGCCCGCGCTGATCGGCGGTGTTGTCGCCGCTGGGACTGGAGTGACTATGAAAGTCCGCACTAATCCAGCCGGGAGAATCAAAAGCTCGTCTTAGTTTAGCAGTGAGCATGCTGGTTTTGCCCTTGGTGATTGTCAAGGGTTTGCGGACAACATGGTATTCCGTCCCATAGCTGATGATGGCTTCGTATTTTCCGGGAGCGATTGCGACTTTGAATTTCCCGTTCACCGAGTAGTAGAGGTTAACCACGGCATTGCGTGCTGCCGGCGGTCCCCAATACGGGGAGTTGGTCCCCTCCAAACCCTTGAAAGCCACCTTGCAGGGAATGGGTTTGCCGTCGGCATCAGTAATTTCCGCCGCAACATAGGAGGGCTTCGGCATGATGATTTGCGTATTTACTTTAGACTTTGCATTTTTTTTGAGCAGGTCCAACACTCCCTGATAAGATGACCCGCCATGGGCTTTGGCTTTCAAGGTAAATAATTTCAGCGGCAACCAGGCTTTCACCCAACCTTGCGAATCCGTCAGGGCAGAGCCGTAAACTTCCTTGCCTTGAAGGAGAGTTACTTCCGCTTCGACAAAAGGGCGATAATCCGGATCTACAAACCGCATTCCTTGAAGTACCACCGCTTGACCTTGATCGCGAAGAATTTCGCCTTTCACCGAAAGAAGATCAGATCCGGGATAAATTCTCCGTTCAAGAGTGATGCTCTTCCCCGGCGATACTAAGACGGAATTGTTTTCGGATTTCTGCGGCAAGTATTGGATATCGGAATAGCTTACGGTGCTGCGGACTTTCAATCGAGAATCTGTTGGTTGCAAGGCATAAGCTTGTTTGAAATGTTGGTCGTGAACCCAAAATAATTTCTTGATCCCCGACCGTGTCCGATTCGGCACGTTGTCCATTCGCAGGTCATCGGCTAACAGAACTTCAATACCTTTTTTATGCGGATTCAGGAAGGTAGAGCGAATTGTTAGATAGTTTTTGCCATCTTCCAATTCATATTCTACCCGGACCTTTGGTTTTTCAGCCCCCTCGGCTGGAGCTTCAATGATCAGAGTAACTTTCTTCCCCCTGGCGGTTTTGATAATGGCCTTGTTGTAAGGAAACTCTCGTTTTCCCGGAAAGAGAGCACTCAGTTGATCGTTGGCTTGGTCGACGGTGGTGAGATCGATCAATGCGCCTCGAATATCCCGAACGGTGAGATTCGCCCGGCGGCCTTCTTTGGGTTGTGCAACTACGGCAATCAGTTTGTCACCACGCAGGACATAATCACCCAAGATGCAGTCTACTTCTTTCCCCGCCGGTGCGAAGGAATCCCAATTTGTATTGGTTAATCGGACTATTTCAGCTCCGGAGGAAAACGAACAAATTAGGACCAACAGAAGGAGGGAGGACATGTTGCGCAAGGTCATGGCTTGAATCTCAGCGGTTTTGGGAAATAGGAGGAGAAATTAGGATAAGGAACCGCAATTTAAATGTCAAAAGAATGATGTAAGAAATTGCGGCTCGGAACCCTTTGAAAACCCGTCTATTTAATTGACCACAACTTGAGAAAAGCTCTAAAACCCATAACTGATTGGATTCGTCACTACTTCGGCCACCAGGTCAGGAGAACATAATGAATCGCCTTTTCAAGGTCTTTTATTTACTGGTAATTTTCGCTCCTAGTTTTGTGAGTGCACATCCAGCCGGGCAAATGGACCGCTTTGATTCTTTCGAAAAAGATTCCGGACAAAGCATTGACTAATAAACAAAATCAGCAACTTTGGGAAGAACTCGCCGCTCCCAAGGCAGTTACGGCTTTCAGCGCCATGAACCAGTTGCAAGCGAATCCAACAGCGGCAGTCGCTTTGTTGAAAAGAAGGTTAATCGATCCTACTCGTGAAGCACGAATCCGAAACTGGATCAACGATCTTAGTAGCAAGCGTTTTCCGGTGCGGTCGCAAGCGGCATCAGAATTAGAGAAGCAGGGCGAATTTGCCCGCCGGCATTTGAATCGAGCATTAAAAAGAAAGCTGCCGTTGGAAGGGCAGCTTCGAATAAAACGGTTGCTTGACAAACTCGGAGCGTACTTTACTTCCCCGGCGGGATTGCGGTTTCTTCGGGCAATTGAGGTGTTGGACAAAATCAATAACAGAGAATCACGAAAACTATTACATACGATGACCGGTAAGTTTTCCGATTTATCCGTGGACTAGGCTCCTTACTATCTTTGCACCTAATCCCAATCCATCCAGGCCAAACGGGCAGGTCAGCCAAAGGACCGGCATTAGTGTAGATTTTGGGATAAACGGTTACAATAATGCATTGTTTGCCGAATTAACCAAGTCTACACAATCAAAGTTATTGCTCCAGTTTCTGTAAATTCACATTCTCTAAATTAAATCTTAATCTCACCTCATTAAGTGTAAACAGCTATCTCTAACCAAAATCTGGGATTGATTTTACACGCGACATGTTCTTTTTCTCTCCAAGGAGTTCAAATGTTTGAACACAATTTCCGCAAAAAGTCTCTCATACCCCAAAAGCCGGAGCGCAAGAAACCGTATTTAGAAATTCTTGAAGACCGCCTTGCTCCCGCAGTAATCGCCGGAGAGGATTTTGATGGCGGTGACATAAACTTGATTAGTTTCACTCAAACTCCCGGTGACTTCACTGAAGCTGGAGACATGTTTGGAGTGCGCGATCGGTCAACGATCGTAAATGGTGAACCTCTTCCGTTTGCAATCTCCGATGATAGTGTGGTGGGAGCTGGCGGGGAACCTGCCTTTCCTGGGGACACCCAAGGAATTGTCGGCCAAAACAAAAATGGTGCCTTTTTTGGTGTAGTTGACTTGAATAATGGTGAGAACCCCTCAGGTACAGGAACTGCCAGCTGGGAATTCAATATATCCGGATTTGAGAATCTATCTTTGTCTATTGACGTTGGGGCAATGGGCGATTTTGAAAGTTCGAATGACGGCTTCACTTTTGTGGCTACCATTGATGATGGTACCCCGGTAACGGTTTTCGATTTCCAGGCAGATGAAGCCATTAGCCACACCTACCGCGCCTTGGATAGTGGAGCCACAACTACCCTGGATGATCCGTTGGTCTTGGTTGGAGATGGCACCGTCCTTGACAAAACCGATGCGGCGACAGGAGCTCTTGATACTTTTACCGCAGCTATCGGCGGTACCGGCAGCGTTCTCAAGTTGGAACTGCTTGCTGCGAGTGATGGTGGCAGCGAAGCGTTCGCCTTCGACAATATCGTGGTTGAAGGAGATATGACGCAGGGTATGGGGGTGACGCTCTCCATCCCGACCGATTTAACGGCAACCTCTCCCGGTCAGATCACTTTCCCACTAAATATGGAAGTGCTTGCCGACTTCAATTTCCAGTCAGCGGACATTGCCCTGGATTTTGACCCGAACGTGCTGCAGTTTAACAGCGGTGCTGCCAGTGGCTTCGCCAGTGGCTTCTTCGCCGCTTTCCTCCCTATCGATGTGGCAGGAACCCTGGAGTTTGGC
>CAZPPD010000626.1:0-4082 GCA_964588185.1 uncultured Alcaligenaceae bacterium
CACCTTCTTTATTCAGGTACCATTCAAAGATTAAGATGTCATTTTCATTGGGATCAGTAGCCGACCCGTTCAAGGAAAGCTGTTCACCTTCCCGGATGGTGTAGGGTCCACCGGCATCCGCAATTGGAGCGGCATTGTTGATGGTAAGGTTGGCATTGCTGAAGCCGCTGTCATCATCATCGGAGACCCGGAGAGTGATGGTTAACTCAGCATCATCCAACCCCAGTGCCTGCAACTCGTCCCAACTAATTGTTGGATTGGCACCTAGAGCATCACCGAAATCCCCATCGCCGTTTAGATCCCATGCAAACGTTAAAGCTTCTTGGTCGGCAGCGCTCACATCGGTTGCTGTGCCTTCCAGAGTTAGGAATTCTCCTTCCGTGATAGTGTAAGGACCGCCGGCATCAGCTTGGGGGGGAGTGTTGTCAACTTGTAGTCTTTCGACTACAAACGGACGGGAATCATCATCCGAAACTTGGAGGCGGATAAAGAATTCACCGTCATTGTCGATCCCCAAGTCTTGAAGTTGTTGCCAAGTCAGTGTTGGGGTAGATCCGAACGCGTCGAGGAAATCTCCATCCCCATCCAGGTCCCAAGCAAATTCCAAATTGCCATTATCCGCGTCACTAACATCAAATGCACTGCCATTTAAAAAGAGGCTATCCCCTTCCCTAATGGTGTAGGGCCCACCCGCATCTATCTGAGGTGGCAAGTTGTCAATAATCAACTCGGTTTCGCTCGGGGCACTGGTAGCCCCATCTTTATCTGTTACCCGCAGAGCAATACTAAAGGTCCCGTCATTATCGAGGCCAAGTGCCTGTAAGTCGTTCCATGGGAGGGAAGGATTCGGCCCGACCACGTCCCCAAATATCCCGTCTCCATTAACATCCCATTCGAGGAGGAGATCCTCACGATCAGCCTGGCTTGGGTCATCGCCGTTGCCATTGAGAGTGGTGAGATCACTACCCTCGCGAAAACGGTAAGGACCACCGGGATCTGCGGTGGGAGCCACATTATTGACCAATATTTCCAAGGAATCCTGGGCTTGAGCCCCGGAGCGCAGATTAAGAATGGTTACTTGGATCAGCCGGTTCGGGTCGGCCAAGCCATCATCGTAGGTATGATCTGTTTCAAAAGAAGTTGCACTGCCAACCTCAAGAATCGTATCCGGACTATCATCTCCCCAATCGATTGCCACCCGGAATTGGTCTTCTTCGAAGACGGGAGAAAAGCTACCACTCAAAGTGACCGATTCCCCTTCGTTGATTTCTCCATCCCCACTGATTTCCAGAGTTAATATCTCCGGCGGGGTATTAAAAGCAAAGTTGGGTGAAAATTCGGAAGTATTGCCATTGGCATCGGTTGCCGTGGCTACAATCGACGTTTCCGCCCTCACCTCGACCTCAGGAGCAAATTGCGCCGTGACAAGGTTTTGGGAGTCTTCCACCGTGTAAGTCACGGATCCGATGTACGTTTGCCCTTCGTGGCCATCGATGTCGGCAATGAAGAATTCGATGGTTAAAGGATAAGCGGAGTGATCCGGGGAAGAGGGCACTTGATAGGTGACGTTTAACAACCCATCTTCCACGAAAGCGGATTGAATCTCCGGATGATTCTGCAAGTTATTTGCACCCGCATCCGCATCGGATGGATCATTGGCATTGGGGCGGAAGGGAAGGTGATCAATGCCAAGGCCGGCGTTTTCGAAGAAAGAATTACGGCGAATCGCGTTGCCGGTACCGGCATCAAGGCGAACACCGGTCGCTTCCGCCCCGTTGAAAGCAATCACGTTTGTTTCCGTGACCGTGGTGCCACCAATGAGATTGAAACTACCGGAAATAAGAATTCCGCTGTCCTGATTGGAAACGTTGGATTCTCCATCAACGCCAACGCCAATGTAATTTCCTGAAACCGTGTTATAAGAGCCGTTGATAAGTAATCCAAATCCCCGGTTTCCTGAAATGACATTGCGTTCCTGCTCATCATTTTCCCCATCGGCGTCGGTGCCAATGAGATTGCCAAAGGCATCCTCAGTGATCCACACCCCGCCTCGGGCATTGCCATTCTCGGTTTCACCTTGAGCATTCAATCCCAGGTAATTGCCTTGGACGCGATTATTGGAACCGGTAATGAGGACCGCGAACCCATTGGGGCCGGCCGCAGAAAAATTGGTGATCGCCAAGCCCTGAAGAACTGCTCCGTCTCCATCCAATCGGAAAGCATTCGCCCCCAACCCCAGATCTTCTGCCAGGGTGCCGTCGATGGTAATCAGAGGCGCCCCATTATATCCCGCGCCGCCCTGACTCCAGCCATCGATCACTAGGGGGGCAGTGATTCGGGGCAAGGAAACGCCGTTCGCAATAGTGGTTGGTTGAATGGTTTGCGAACTTCCCGGGTTACCGATCTGGAAGGTAATGGTTCCACCACCCAAGGCGTTTCCATCTAAAATTGCTTGCCGCAGAGAACCCGGTCCACTGTCGTTGGTATTGGTTACAACCAGCGAATTCTGGTTAACCTCGAATGCACCAATGTCTGAAGTGCCGGCCCGAGAGACATTCCGCTGATCCGTCAAGGGAGCCAAAGCATCATTGCCGGCATCGATCGCCGGGCTACTTGCCAACAAAGCATGGGTTTCCGTCGGACCCCCATTATCCTGCAGAGGCCCAATCGATGGTGGAGTAGAAATTAAGTTATTTCCGAGGTCAGTAATAATCCCTTCCAGGTCGTTTCCAATATCAACAAAATTCTGGGAAATAATGGTGTTGGCAATTTCGACTTCCGCTTCGAGGTTGAAGAAACCGCCGCCAATCCCTTCGCCGTCAATGGGATCTTCGCCGTCTCCAAATCCGCCGAGTGCTTGGTTATTGACGATGGTATTGTTCAGCAAAAAGGCATTGCCGGACTCTGTAGCCACTCCCCCGCCAAAACTTTCCCCACCGGCACCTTCGCCAAATTCGTTGAATGACCCGACGCTTCCGCCAAACACCGTGTTCGTGGAGATGGTAGTATTGACAATGTTTAGGGAACCATCCTGGCTAAAGATCGCTCCACCAGCGGCAATGCCGCCGTCCCCGGGACCGCTGGAGAAAAAGCCTTCTTCATAACCATACTCACCTTGTTCTCCGCCCCTGCCGGAGTCTCCATAACCACCTTCCGCAAGGTTGTAAGAGAATGTGCTTTCCTGAATTACGACTGTGCCAAAGTGATTGTAAATACCACCCCCGGCAGCAAAACCACCGGTGCCCATATCGGTAATCTGCCCGCCATTAGCATAATTGTTGGTGAGGGTGCTCCTAAGGATAGTCAACGAACCGGAGTTATAGATTCCTCCACCCAAAGCACTGAAACCGTCCCCCTCTTCTCCGGATCCCAATTCCCCGAAAACTGCAATGGTTGAAATTAATGATTCTATAAGGGACAAAATGCCTTCATTAGCAATACCGCCACCAAAACTTGTAGCGGCACCATCTTGGATTGTAACCCCTGTTATATTGACGGTTACACCCGGAAAAATGTCAAACACTCGGTCCAGTTCTCCGCCGCTGATGATGGTGTTTTCCGTATCCGAACCAACAATGGTTAAATCATCTCGAATGTCGAGGTCACCTTCGGCGGCAAAATCTTCATCGGAACTTCCTAAAGATAAGGCGTAAATTTCTTGAGCAGAACTTCCCGAGGGGAGAATGATTTGATCCGGGCCCGGAATTTCATTGGCTGCCATTATGGCAGATCGAAGTGAAACCTGACCCAAGGCATCAATCCCGGTAGAATCCAGTGCTACCGAGTCAAGAAAGGTCGTAACATTGAATACGGCAGGAGCTGTCCGATCTTCCAAAATTTCTACCCGCGGCCTACATCTTTTCTTGATGGGTGGCAAAGATTTCCGACGGAAGACGGGTTCGCGAACGGTCTTCTTCGATTCCCAACGGTGCCGCCAGGGAAGAACCATATCCGAGCTCCAGTATTTGGCTGTGGGGTAACCTCACAAAATAGCAAATAAAAATTTACCAAATTTGCGGGCAAAACTATATAAAAAGTTCTGATTTTCTTAGATTTAAGGAAAATCCACTTTCCTGTTTCGT
>CAZPPD010000627.1:0-4076 GCA_964588185.1 uncultured Alcaligenaceae bacterium
GAGGTAGCCAAGCTGCGGGAACAGTTTCCTGCGTTACAACATACCCGCGATGGCAAGAAATCCATTTTCTTTGATGGTCCTGCGGGAACTCAGGTGCCGCAGCGGGCGATTTTGGCGATGGTGCGGTATTTGTCCACCTGCAATGCCAATCAACAGGGGTTGTTCTCCACCAGTTCAGAGTCCGACTACGTTATCCATACGGCCCATGAATGGACCGAGAACTTTTTGAACGCTCCGGCACCTGAAGAGATCATCTTCGGTCAAAACATGACTTCCTTGACGTTCCACTTGAGCCGGTCGATCGGCAAAACCTGGCAGCCGGGAGATGAAGTTTTGGTTACGCGTTTGGATCATGACGCCAATGTTTCTCCCTGGGTGTTGGCGGCTGAAGATAATGGAGCAACGGTGAAATGGGTGGATATTCATCCTGAGGATTGCACGTTGAACATGGAGGATCTGCAATCCCAACTCTCCAACAAAACCAAGCTTCTGGCGGTGACTGCCGCTTCCAATTTGGTGGGGACTTTGACCGATATCCCCGCGATTGCCCGGCTGGCCCATGATGCCGGGGCATTGGTTTATGTGGATGGAGTTCATTATGCACCGCATGGCATTATTGACGTGCAGGAATGGGATTGCGATTTTCTTGCTTGCTCTGCCTACAAGTTCTTTGGTCCTCACTTGGGAATTTTGTGGGGAAAAAGGGGATTATTGGAACAACTTCCCGCTTATAAAGTCCGCCCGGCAGGGGATACGCTTCCCAGCCGATGGATGACCGGGACTCAGAACCACGAAGGGTTGGCTGGGCTGACGGGTACCTTCGACTATTTATTGGACATTGGCAAAGGCCTGTTCGACCGGTACATCAAATCAGACGTTTCACGGGAAACTCCCCAGGGCTCTCTTCGCCGTCTGCAATTTCAGGCGGCGATGATGGGGATAAAGGAATATGAAAGGGAGTTGGCCCTTCGCCTGCTGAATGGTTTGGCGGAAATGCCCAAGATTATAGTGTACGGAATAACCGCAGGGGACCAGATCGAAAAGCGCGTTCCCACTATCTCGTTGCGGCATTCGGAGAAATCGCCGGAAGAAATCGCCCGGTATTTGGGAGAACGGGAGATAAATACCTGGAATGGCCACAGTTATGCCATTAACCTCACCGAAAGATTGGGTGTAGAGGGAAAAGGGGGAGTCTTGCGGGTGGGTTTGGTTCACTATAACACTGCCGAGGAAGTGGATATTCTTCTGACGGCTTTAAAAGAGCTAAAATGATGTGGATAATATCTGCCAAATTCATATACAAACCTTAATTGGATTGAAATCAAAATTTATCCCGCCGGATTGAACTTTTTCATTGCTACCAGCGTCGAAGAAGTGAGAAAATATATACCTTCCAGGTCTTCAACATAAACGGAAATTTTCACATCCTTTTATAAGGAGATTTATTGTAATGCGTACCCTCTTGTGTTTTGGGATGCTTTTATCATTCCTAGTAGTGGCACCTGCTGAAGGAGTTGCCCAGGGAAGGAAAAAGAAAAAGGGGAATGAAACCGCAAAAATGGTGCAAACGACCCCTGCGGATTATGTCGCTTTGGGACGTATGCCTTATGTGAAGGGCAAAGTACTGGCCGTTTCCGGCGCTACCATGGTGTTTCGGGTAGAATATCAAGTTCCCCAATCCACCGGTAAAAAACCGACTCCTCCCAAGATCAAAATCAATCGAAGTAATAATAACAACCGCAATCGCAACCGCAATCGCAATCGAGGCCGTAACCGCGGCCGCAGAGGGGGGAACATTAACCCGGCGCAAATCCAACGGGAACTCGTCCAAATCCAGAGAATCCGTGATCCCCGGCAACGCGCTCAGCGGATGGCGGCTTTGCAACGAAAGATCCAACAGTTCCAACAGCAACAAGCCCGGGCCCAGATGGAGCAGATGAAACGAATCGCTCAAGAGCGAGCCCGCATTGCCCAACAAGTGGCCAAGCAGCAACAAAAGTATGCCAAGGAACTTGCCAAGAACCCCGGATACAAAATGGTGACTATGGCTAAAGAATTTCAGCTTAAGGTTTCTCCGAAAGTCCGGGTTGCCAAGGCTGCCCTCGGCTTGGAATACGACGAGAAGGGGAACATCAAAAAATATGATGCGGAAAAGCTGAAAGAAATGCGGGATGAAAAGATCCCCGGCTACAAAGCCACCTTGGCGGAAGTGCTTCCCAATACCGAAGTCGTTATCTACCTGAAAAAGAACACTCCGGAAACTCCTAAGGGCAAGGATGGAGAGGAGAAGAAGAGTGAAAAATCGGATGCCAAAGCCAAAGATATTTTGGGAGATATATTGGGTGGAAAGGCTCCTACTCCCGGTACGACGACCACCCCTACTGCCGCTCCCACCAACAGCCCGGAAGTCATTGGGATTCTCATTCAGAATCAGGCAGGTGCCGGAGTCAACGCCTTGCCGGGTGGCGGAATTAAATTGAACTGATTGACTTTTCCATCGGAATTATTGAGACCTCTTCGAGTTCTGGAGAGGTCTTTTTTATTGCGCTTCGCCGGCCGGATCGATTTGAATTCCCATGCTCGGCTCCAATCCTTTACGTCGAAGCTTCTTTTTCGGAGTGGGGATTCTGTGCGCTGGCCACCTTCAAAGGGCTGAATTCCGGCGTATCCGGCTATCTCTCAGTATTTTGGTATCGAGGGATCAATTCGATCCGACCAAGCCAGGATTCCACCGGTCAGATTCTTGAGCTTGGAGTAGCCATGCTGTCTTAAGAACTGGATGGCTTTGGCACTGCGACCGCCGCTGCGACAGTGAACAATCATTTCCTTGCCTTGGTCCAATTCTCCCAGCCGGTGCGGCAATTCCGGTAAGGGGAGCAAAACACTTCCCGGGATGCGGCCGATTTCGAATTCGTTGGGGTTGCGGACATCCAAGATGAAAAGATTTTCTCCGGAGTCGATGCGTTTCTTTAATTCCTCGACGGTTATTTCGCCGTCTCTTTCAGGAGTCACCATAGAAGTTTCCTCGCCACGAATACCACAGAATTGTTCATAATCAATCAACGCAGTGATGGTCGGGTTGTCGCCGCACAGGGGACATTTGGGGTTGCGGCGAACTTTGAATTCTTGAAATTTCATTTCCAAGGCATCGTACAAAACCAAGCGGCCAATCAGCGGGGACCCTTTTCCCAGGATCAGTTTTACGGCTTCGGTTGCTTGGATGCAGCCGATGAGGCCCGGCAAAATTCCCAGGACTCCGCCTTCGGCACAACTGGGAACTTCTCCCGGTGGGGGCGGTTCCGGATAGAGACAGCGGTAGCAGGGACCTTGCGGGGGAGAAAACACCGAAGCCTGGCCATCAAAGCGGAAAATGCTGCCATAGACATTGGGCTTTTTCAAGAGAACGCAGGCGTCATTGACCAGATATCGGGTAGGAAAGTTGTCCGTCCCATCGATGATCAGGTCATACTTTTCCATAATGGCCATGGCGTTTTCGGAAGACAGACGCTCTTCATAGAGGTCAATCTGAACTTCCGGATTGATGGCTTGCAGTTTTTCGGCGGCAGAAGTTAATTTGGGTTTGCCGACATCAGGAGTTCCATGCAAAATCTGCCGCTGGAGGTTGCTGAAATCGACCAGGTCAAAGTCAACAATCCCCAACCGGCCAACTCCCGCCGCGGCCAGGTACAAGCCCAAGGGTGATCCTAACCCACCCGCGCCAATCAGGAGGATACTGGAGGCCTTAAGCTTCTTTTGGCCCTCCATGCCGACTTCGGGCATGATCAAGTGCCGGCTATAGCGAGCGACTTCCTGTTGAGACAGGTCTATATTTTCGATTGCTGAAGCGTCAATGATTGGTGTCATCGCAAATCTCTTAGAATGAAAAAACCTGAGGTTCGATAAGGAATTTTATTGCTGAAAGGTTGATTCGGCTTCCCTAACGCAAATGGGATTTTGAATCGATGCCAGTTATTGTCCATTCTTACCAATTACCGATGGACCTTTGCAACCAAATGCCAATGAAAGCCAACGACAATGATCGGCAATCAATGACACTTATTTTACCGTCAACAAAC
>CAZPPD010000628.1:0-4066 GCA_964588185.1 uncultured Alcaligenaceae bacterium
GCCGACCCGCACAACACGTTCCCACTACTCGGATTTACCCGGAATGGTTTGAATTGCAATGGTCCTTGTGCAGTAAACTGCACCAATAATAACGAACCTTACAGCTTTCATCCTGAGGGGATCAATGCTGTATTTGCCGATGGTCATGTCCATTTCATCCGGCAAACAATAACTATACCCCAATTTGCTGCCCTGATTACTGCAAATGGTGGGGAAACCTATAACTTGGATTATTAAAAGGGCATTTGCGGCAAAAGGCCGGGTGAAAAATCTGGCCTTTTGTTCGTAATTTTCTTGACTCCTCAGCCCAAATCCATCAAATTTAAGCAATCAAATCCTTTTCTCATTAAATTTTGTTCAAACACAAGTGTTCCAATGAAAGCAGACTTTTCATTTCGGACGTCGCGCCAGGCGTTTACGTTGATCGAGTTGCTAGTCGTTATAGCCATTATTGCAGTGCTCATCGCCCTTCTTATGCCGGCGGTTCAAAAAATTCGCGAAGCCGCTGAGCGGATTCAATGTGCCAACAACATTCGCCAACTAGCCATCGGTTGCCATTCTTACCATGAGGTGAACCATAATTTTCCGCCGGCAGTAATTTTTTACGACGGTGAAACCAGATACAACAATGGGGATTCAAATTTCGGCCCAAACTGGATCATTCTAATTTTCCCCTACATCGAACAAAAGGCCCTCTACAATTCCGTCGAAGACAGCATCAATCGCTACAAAAAGGACGGCGATAAGACTTGGAGAAACATTCGGGGGGAAAGAATCGGCATGCTGATTTGCCCGGCAGATTCCGGACATGAAACTCCATGGGATGGGGTTGCAGGCCCTGGTTGGGCCCGGGGAAACTACGCTTGCAATGCTGGAGGCATTCACCAACCCGGCAGTGACGGGTGGCGGAGTACCCTAAATGGGGCCAGTCCTTCGGATAACGATACCCAAAGTTGGGTTGGCTTACCCAATGAAACTACTGCCGGCGGAGTCATGTGTATTAATTGGGGCGCAAACTTGCAAACTCTTGCCGCCAAAGATGGCTCTTCCAACACAGTGATGCTGGGAGAGGTCCGGGTCGGTTCCCATCTTCGAAAAGAAGACCCCCGCGGGACATGGGCTGTGGGGATGCCTGGAGCCAGTGTGATAGCCGGGGCAGCAACCTGGGATTGCATTCATCCTAATGATCACAGTCATCAGGCAGATGACAGTGAAGGTGCGAAAAATGACCCCGAAGGCGGTATGGGAGCCTGTGAGCCTTGCCGGTTCCAACAAGCCCAAGCCCGCAGCCGCCACGAAGGCGGAGTCAATCTGGCCATGGCTGATGGGAGCGTTCGCTTTGTTTACGAAACCATCACACAGCAAACCTGGTGGCGAATGTTATCCCGCGACGATGGTTTAGTCGGAGATTATTGATTTTGTTGTAGAAGGGAGATTAAATGAATGGCCGCTTGGCATGGTATTCCATGTTGGTTGTCGGATTGGCTTGTCTCGTTGGTTGTGGCGGCGGGGACATTCAGATTTCGGGAACCATAAAAAAGAAAAATGAAGTGGTGAAGTTAAACCACGAAGCATTGCTCAGTTTCCGAAATGTTGATCCACAAGTGGGCAGATCTTTTACCGCCAAAGTGGATTATGAGTCCAGCAAATACACTGTTAAACTTCCATCAGGAAAATATAAGATCAACTTGTATGTTCCGGGAGTTTACAAAGGGAATTTTCAGGACAAGGAATTTGATTTAACCGAAACCCAGGAATTGAATCTAATGATCAAGTAGTTCTTTTAACCCGCTTGACGAAACTCCCAATCACAATCATCCTCATCAAACTCGGGGGTTTCATAGTAGAGAATATCCAACATCAGCTCACAAGGATCAATATCCGTCGAAGGCAATGGCCAGGCAAAAAGCTCGGTCGCGGCCAGCTGGCAAGCACTTCCTCGTGTCTTTGGATTTGTCCACAAGCTAACAAAGCGACTAATACTTCTGGCGCGCCGGCATAATTTTTGAACGGATTCCAAAACTTCATCATCCCGGGCTAATTGTGCAGAAAAACCTTCCGCCTGAGCAACCAGCCACTCGATCAAGACACGCGCTTCAGGGTCTCCCAATCCCCGAGTAATGGCTTCGTTGTCCAAGATTGGTTTGAGGATTTGTTTGCTGAGCATTTATTTTCCCTGACCGACGACGCACCCCGAACATCTACCACCATTCGAGGTTTAAATTTACGAATGGAACTCTCTGGTGATCAATTTGTAGCACCGGACGACAACCGTCTTGCCGCTTCCCCAAGTCAGCAAGGCTTGGAAGTTCCCCCAACAACCAAACTTCTGTCGTCCACACTGGTTTTGGTTCAAGATCTGATATTGGGAAGGGGGCTTATAATCCGCTTTGAATTTCTTTGCAAGGGAAATATTCTGAGAAGCTTGCTTTTGCTTGCTTTTGAGAGTATCCCACTAAATTTTGGGTTTGTGATCCACCTAATGGTCTGAAGCATGCTCGCCTAGATTTTCAAAGTACTGAGGTTTCAAGCAATAAAGGGGAAGATTCAGAATGGTAGCATGGCACCCAAAATCCAGTGGGACACCCTGCTTTTGACGTTGTTTGAGCTTTTTTACTACCCGGCAACTCGAGAAGTACGGGCACCATCTCCTTGAATCTTTTGTTTGGAAGAAGCCCCAATGCTCATATATGTTTTGGAGAAACCCTACGC
This sequence comes from uncultured Alcaligenaceae bacterium, assembly GCA_964588185.1. Classification (GTDB taxonomy): domain Bacteria; phylum Planctomycetota; class Planctomycetia; order Gemmatales; family Gemmataceae; genus CAZPPD01. The sequence continues at coordinate 2,713 of CAZPPD010000628.1, forward strand.
TCATAATTAGATTTGTGCTTTATTAATAATGCTAAGCAAATCCATATTTCCGCAAAGGAGTTTTTCAGATGAAACCCTGTAGTTGGAAATTTTCATTCTTACTAATCTCCCTGCTCTTTATGAACACGAAAAATCTCATCGGGCAAATTGATTATCAGAAGCCTCCCAAAAAGATTCAAAAAATATTAGATCTACCCCCGACACCGTCAATTTCCGTCAGCCCGACGCGTGACAAATTGCTCCTTCTGCACCGGGACTCCTATCCAAGCATCAAAGAGCTTTCTCGCCCAATGCTCCGATTAGCCGGTTATCGCATCGATCCACAAAACAATGGCCCGTTTGCCAAGTCTAGAATCAGCCAACTCTCCCTCATGGACTTGGAGGACCTTGAATCACGAGACATCAAACTTCCCAAGGGAACTCGGGTAAGTAACCTGCGTTGGGCTCCCACCGGCAAGCAATTTGCTTTTACCGTGCCCACGGAAACCTCCATCCAGCTATGGTTGGGAAACACGACTACTGGAAAAATTCAGCACGTCCCGAATCTGAAACTCAACACCGCTTACGGCGAACCTGTGCAATGGATGCCGGACGGAGTGACGCTCCTCTGTCAGTCAATTCCCAAGAAACGGGGCAAACCCCCGCAAGCATCCCCGGTTCCCACCGGACCACGAGTAATGGAAGCTTCCGGCAAAGATTCTCCGGTCCGCACTTACCAAGACCTTCTGCGAAATCCCCATGATGAGAAATTGTTCGAGTACTATGCTACCTCTCAGTTGGTCTTGGTCCATTCCGAAACGCTGAAAGTTAAATCAATAGGAAAAGCAAACATCATCCGCATGGTTGATCCTTCACCCGATGGCAAATATCTCTTGGTTGCCTGGAACCACCGGCCTTTTTCCTACCTCTTACCCGCTTATTATTTCCCGCGCGAAGTAGAGGTGTGGGACCTTCGCGGCAAAGTTGTCCACAAAGTTGCTAGTCTGCCGCTAGCCGAAGAAGTCCCCATCGAAGGGGTCCGCACCGGCCCCCGTTATTACCATTGGTTGCCGACCGAGGAAGCCACCTTAATTTGGACTGAAGCTTTGGATGACGGTGATCCCGCCAAGGAAGCGACTCACCGGGACAGGTTGTTAATGCATCCTGCTCCTTTCAAGAAAGGACCGAGCGAGTGGTTTAAGACGGAACAGCGCTTTGTGGGAATGACCTGGGCGGAGAAAAACGAAGTCTTTGTCCGCGATTACGACCGCGATCGCCGCTGGCATAGAACATTTCTGGTGGATAGCATGGCTCCGGATAAGGCACTTCGTCTGATTTGGCGCCGGTCAATTCAGGAACGCTATGGAGACCCGGG
>CAZPPD010000629.1:0-4064 GCA_964588185.1 uncultured Alcaligenaceae bacterium
TTTGCCTTGCCCAACTCCAAAGTGATGATCCACCACCCTTGGGGGCAGGTCGGCGGGCAGGTTTCCGACATTGAGATCCAAGCCAATGAAATCATGAAAGAGCGCGAACGGCTCAATCAAATCTTGGCCGATCATACCAAGCAACCAATTGATATTATTGCCAAAGAAACTGATCGCGACCGGTATTTTTCGGCGGCCGAAGCAAAAGAATTTGGCTTGGTCGATGAAGTTATCGCCAAGGTAACCCAGGAAAAAGACAAAAAATAACGAATCTGATGTCGGTGGTCATCGCCGGAAGAAAAATCATAATTTTTGGAGAATTCTTAAAGATATTCCTTGTTGCAGCCCGATATAAATTCGGGCCGGCTTTATGTGGAGAGAAACATGCCGCTGGTTCCATACGTAGTCGAGAGAAGTGGACGGGAAGAACGCGTCTTCGATATTTACAGCCGCCTGCTCAAAGATCGCATTATTTTTCTGCAAGGCGGGGTCAACGACGACAGCTCCAATTTGATTGTCGCCCAGATGTTGTTTTTGCACTTTGATGATCCCAAAGCGGACATCCATTTGTACATTAATTCCCCCGGTGGTTCGGTGACTGCCGGTTTGGCCATATACGACACCATGCAATACGTCTCTTGTGACGTGGCCACCTATTGCATCGGCCAGTGTGCCAGTATGGGTGCGGTTCTTCTGGCCGCCGGGGCCAAAGGCAAACGTAATTCTTTGCCCCATAGCCGGGTTATGATTCACCAACCGTTGGCCGGGACGGAAGGAACGACGACAGATATCTTGTTGCACTTGAAGGAATTCCAACGGCTGAAGAAAGATCTAAACGAGATCCTTATCCGCCATACGGGCCAGGGATTGGAAGTGATCGAACGGGACACGGATCGGGACAAATTCATGTCGCCGCGAGAAGCGTTGGAATATGGCATTGTGGACAATATCCTGGAACATTTGCCGGAACAGGCACCGAAACCACCATCGGAATAAAATTCTGGATAATCACGCCCATCGATTTTGGTCGATGGGCTCTTCTCATCCTTGCCGATTCCGGCAAAAGGAAGAGTCATCATGAAGGCAGGATGCCGATTCCGATTCCCCCCATGCCTGCTGCTCTGCTTTTTCGTACTTCCCCTGTTTACTGGATGCCGCAATTGTGAATTAGTAGAAACCGCTCTACGGGCCCGCGAATATGATGTGCAAGTCCTCAAGGAAGAACTTCTCCGTTTGGAGTTCCGCAACCAAGCTTTAGAACGGGAATTGGCCGCCGTCCGGCAACAGGGAGTTTGGAAAGTGCCGTCGGAACTGGCCGGACAAAACTTCGGGGTTCGCCGCATAACACTGGGCCGGGGCACCGGGGGCTACGATGCAGATAACACTCCCGGGGACGAATCTCTGTATTTGGTTTTGCAACCCCGGGATGGACAGGATGATGTAATCAAGGCACCGGGAACCGTCACCATTAGTGCCCTGGAAATAAGCCCCGAAGGTATAAAAAGACCCATCTCCGCCTGGAAAATACCGCCCCATCAATTGCGCAACCAATGGAGCCAAGGTCTTTTCAGCACCGGGTATCGACTCAAATTGCCCTGGCAGCAAACTCTCAGACATGACAAGATTCGGGTAATCGTGCAACTAAAGTTGAGTGACGGGCGATTCTTTGAAACCGACAAGGATATTCGCATCCGTCTCGACCCGGCAATGCCGCGGATAAGAGAAGAGAGGGAGGTCATTCCGCAACCGAACGGCCCGGAATTGCCCTCCCCGGAAGAATTGTGGGCTCCTCAGCCCCTACAACAATCCCAGGGGTGGAATCAAAATCAAACCAAAACGCATAGTTGGGGGACACCCAATTGGAGTTCCGGTCCCCAAACCGAATATTCCTCACCGCCAATTCGCCGGAGATCTACTTCCATTCAACAAACCAGCTATTGGCATGCTCCGCCTTTGCACAAAGCTGTCCGGATTCAGGCACCGGTTAGCCTGGAAAACAATTCGTTGGAAATCCCTTCCTTTCCGGAAATGCCGAAAAGGACTCTTCGGTTCCCCGATTAAGTGTTGTATATTGTAAAACTATATTCAGCTTAATAAGGCCCGATGATATTCAGGAGCTATTAATGAGCTTGTTAATGCATGGAAATAATTCGGGCGAATCCAAACCAAAAATCACAACACTATGAAATTTGAACTCCAGAAAAGTCCAACCCTCGAGTATTTGATTGCTTTTCCGGATGAGTATAAGCAACACATAGAATATCCTATCATATTCTGCCTTCATGGCTTTGGGGCCGACAAAGAAGATCTATCCGGAATAGTATCTAGTATTAGTTCCACCGGATATATATACATCCTGCCGGACGCTCCGCAGATGGCTTTTGATGGAGCCGACTTTTCGGCCCGAGCATGGTATGAACGCGGTGGAAACGAGAGTAAGGAATCCGTCGCGACCGCAATCGAAGCGTTGGATGGTTTGGTCAAAGAAGTGTTTCGCTGCTTTCCCCGAAAAAACCGGAGATCCCTGCTCCTGGGTTTTTCCCAAGGCGGAGCCATGACCCTACGCTATGGCATCTCTCGCCCGGAACTATTTTCCGGGTTGGCGGTACTTAGTGGGTCCTTAAAGAAAATCGAAGAGTTAGCAAACGAATTGCCGGAGCAAAGGAACCAACCCATATTTGTTGCCCATGGAAAAATGGATCAGATGGTGCCCATATCTTGGAGTGAACGGTTAGTAGAGTTTCTAAACAAACATAGATATAAGCCTACCTATCAATCCTATCGAATAGGCCATTATATCACTCCGGAATTAATGGATGATTTGCGGAATTGGATCACTAAAGTTATCCCGCCCGTAAACTCAAAGTAATACCCTATTTTTCCAAACCCAATTCCAGACTTATCACTTGGTCAAACTTTTCCAAAATCACCTTTCCGGCCTGAATATCCCGATTGGTCACTTGCCGGGTAATTCTGCCAATGACATCATCGAGATTAAGGTGGTCATGATCATAAACCGTGATTTGTAAAGTATCCCCGGCACTGACACGAACCGTTTGAGTATTCCATTCTTTTTCAAACGTGTTATCGCCGTGGCTGGTCTTTACGGTTTGTCCCGAGGTTACGTTGTATATATGAACATAAGGATCCGGCTTGGAATTATGATCGTCCCATTCCTTCCCGGAAGAATTTTTCTCCGCCACAACTACCTTTCGAACCAACACATTGGCTCGCGGAAGATCCTCCTTTGGGGAACCCCCACCGGGATTGGTTCCGGAACCGGAATTATCTGCCATCAACCAAGGCAAAATTGTAATTAACGCGGCGATAATGGCACCCACCGCTCCAACTATCGCCACCGTAATTTGAACCGCCGGCCGTTGATAAAACCGCATTTCCGAATTGTAAGCCATATTTTTCCCCTTTGTTTTTTCTCCCCTTCTCTACATTACTTCGAAAATTCTGACCAAGTATCGCAAATTTTGCGAATTATTACCGGGATATTTTTCCAGCATAATTATCAAATGGAAAAGAAAGATGGCAGAATTTTAAATCATTCCTTAAAACACGATGCCAAATCAAGTACACCGGCATGAGGGCACCGATGAATATCAAGATTCTATCCAATATTTGGCGAGAGAGTGAGTTTTGGGCCGGTTTATATGTTGATTCCCATCGCCTGGTTCCCGCTGATTGTCGGCGGGAATGCCTGGACGCTCAGGTATCCCCCGGTCGAAGAGGGCGAAGCACTGGGGCTTTTCAATGCCGCCTTGGCGGTTTCCAGCGTTATTGCGGCCTTTGGAGGCGGGCTGATTGCCAACCAGTTTACCTACAAAATGTTGTTGGTTGCAGCCGCGGTCAGTAGTGCGCTAGGGGTGTTTTTCTTGGTACTGATCTTAGGGAAAACGAAAAGAGATTCTTCTCGCTCCAGAACCCAATAAGTATGACAACTCATCCTTTAGAACCGGACCCCGAAAAATCCCTTGTTCTCCTTGGTATCTCCTGCCTTTATACACAATCATTCCCGATCAGTTTCAAGACTAATAGATATATATCTGACGCGG
>CAZPPD010000630.1:0-4062 GCA_964588185.1 uncultured Alcaligenaceae bacterium
TTTTGGCCTTGGGAGTTCCAGGGGGAGCAACCAAGTCCATTATCCCTTCGGCTGAGATCAAAAAGGTTGTGTAGGTATTGCTTACGTCGATGGTGCTGGCGGAAAAGGCAGTGATATCCGGCGGCATGGGCGGTAGATCTTTCAAGGTAATTTGCTTATCCGGAACCATTGTCAGGATGCCTTTTCGGGGTCCGTCTATATTCAGGAAGACCACACTTCGCTCGGCCGGTCCTTCATAGCCCATCTGAAACGTCAAACTTTGGATACTGTTGAGACCGAGGGAGTCGGTGATTTTGGCTACGTTGGGATCCAGCTTTTCTGCCACCTTGCTCATCGACGGCAGGTCCAAGTACCCGCGGGCCCAAGTGGGAAATTCGTCAAAGCTTTTGATTTGCTTGTAGAGGGGATTCTCCTGCAAGCTTTTTTGTTGGCCTTTAAGCCGAGCGATCATTTTGTCGGGATTTTCGGAGCTCAGGGCTATCAATGCATCGTTCTGATAATGCCACCAGGAAAAATAAACCTTCTCCAAAGGGACATAAGTCACGCCATTGAGCGATTTCTTGACGGGAATGTTGGGATTCATTTGCAGAACCCGATTGATGATGGCAATCGGAGAGCCTTTGGTCTTTCCTTCGGGAAAGATTTTCACCACATCCATATCCAGGGGATTGATACTGCGTACTTCCGCAGCCATTATCACACCGTGATCGCTCAGGGTGGTTAACAACTTGGTAACATCCTTGCGAATTCCTTTGACAACCTGTGGCGGAAATTCTTGGCTAAGAGCGTTTTCTGCCTGATCGAGGCCATAGGTGCAGAAAGTATCCAGGAATTTCCCCATTTCCCCGTTCATCATTTTGCCGACAGCGGTTTTTTCATAGCCTTTCCGATGTTTGGCTAAGCCGTCATAGCGAAAATACAATTGGCTGCCCGAGGGCAGCAAATCTTCCGACGATGGTTGTGCTTGACTGATGTTTGGCAGGGCTAACACCAAAGCCACCAGGGCGAAACGCAAGAACATAGTGATTCTCCTTTGACTGATTGAAGGGCCGGACCCAAGAAATGTTATCCGGAGAACATTCTTGTCTTTAAGATATGTAGGGTACTTCGAAAAAGAAGAGGGCATATTGCCAGGGGAATTATTGAAATTGGATAATCTAATCAACAAAACATGTCTCCTTGAGATGGTAAGAAAACCTGAAAAATGTAATGTCCCTTTAAGGGCTGGCAAAAAACCATTGTTAATCCAAGAGCTGTAAGACCATTGAGGTGAAACGAATGAAATTCAGTCTGTATTTTTTCCTGGCAACCTCCGCTCTTTTTATTGCCTTGAGCCAAGCGTATTGCGATTCTCCGCCCAGCAAGCAAAAGACCAATCAACCTATCGCACAAGGCTTCACGGTTACCTCTCCGCCGAAATCGCTGAAGCTTCCTGCGTTCTACTCGAAATACATCAGTGTCGGCGGTTATCCCGTAGTGGCCTCGAAGAAGGTCAATGATTATGCCCTGAAGGAAGCCGCGTATCTCATTAACCTCATGCTGGCCAAGCGTCCGGACGTTAAGAAGGCGATGATCGAAAGCGGCTCACGGCTGATCGTCATCGCCCACAATGAGTTCACGACGGACATTCCCGAATACCGGCGGCTCAAACCGAAGGATTACTGGGATGCACGAGCACGCGGTCTGGGCGGTTCGAGGCGAGATCCTGTGTGCTCATGTGGGGAAGAGAACCTACTCGGTTATCCCGGCGACCCATACTCGGCCGAGTGCATTCTTATCCACGAGTTCGCCCACAACATTCATCTCCGCGGTTTGGTGCGCATTGACAAGACATTTGACTCACGATTAAAGCTGACCTATGAAGCGGCAATGGAAAGGGGACTCTGGCGCGGCAAGTATGCCTCGGTAAATCATAAGGAATACTGGGCCGAGGGAGTGCAGTCGTGGTTTGACAACAACCGCGAAAACGATCACGACCATAATCATGTGAATACTCGGAAAGAGCTGAAGGAGTATGATCCCGGTTTGGCGAAACTTTGCGCAGAAATATTTGGGGACACTAAACTCGTTTACACGAAACCTTCAACCCGGCTCCGCGGCCATTTGGCCGGCTATGTTCCGAGCAAAGCGCCGTCGTTCCGCTGGCCTAAGCGCCTTGACAAGGTTCGGGAAGAAATTCGCAGGAAAGCAAGAAACCGTGGGAAGAAGTCTGCGGCTATCGAAAATACCAAAACCAAACGGGATAGATGAGAAAAATAATCAAAGGCTCAGGTCTAGTCGTCCGGCGTGGATGGCATTGTCCGATAAAACAGAACCCCCAACCAACAATGAAACCAATTCCATATTTATTTTTCGGGTGCAATGCTTGCCCTTAGGCAAGCATGGGTTCTTCCGGCCAATACGGACCCTGAAACTTCAGAGTGCTCTGGACCCTCAAGAATAAGTGGAGTATTATTTCAGACTCCGCAGCCGCCTCAGAGTCTTCAAATCCATCTTCTGTTCGTTCTGGGTCGGCTTCCTTCTCCCTGTCGAAGATTTACCGTTTGATACCCGCTGCTTTCTCGGTTGCCCTTCCGAAAAACGGTTTGTTAACCGCTCCTCTTTGGCTTGCCCTTCCGAAAAACGGTTTGTTAACCGCTCCCCTTCCGGTTGAGTGTTCTTGGTAACCGATGCACTCGCCCTTGCCTCCTCCGAAATACGGTTTGTTAATCGCTCCTCTTCCGGTTGAGTGCTTTTGGTAACCGATGCACTCGCCCTTGCCTCCTCCGGAATACGGTTTGTTAACCGTACAAGATCTTCCTCACCCAATTGCCCTCCCTCTGCCAACATCATATCGATAATCGCCATTTCCTCGGCGAGGTTCTCAAGACGAATACCATCATTTTCAACCACCGAAGCTGCTCTCGGTTCCTTTCGATGTCCGTTGCTGCCATTGGTTGCCGCCGGCGCTTTCTTTTTCCCCTTTTTGTTCTTTTTCGGCTTTGCCTGCTCCGCTTCCAAATCATTCTGCAGCTTGCCAACAAATTTCTTGGTCATCTCCTGCCCAATGCTCGGCCGAGTCACCCGAGCCATCCGCAGAAAAGTCTCCAATTCCGGTGTTCCCACCACTCGGTCTGCCTGAAAGACCTTCTCACTGGCTGTCTTCATCTGGTCCCATTCCTCCACATCCACCAAGTCCGGGTTCTGAGCCTCGGCCGGCTTGCCCAGCGTATACTGCAGCAGCACCTTTATCGCTTGAAGATTCCCCTTCGTGGCCAACTGAAACAGTTCCAGAATAATCTCCTCCATCTGGTCCTCACCAATCACCTGCAACACTTTCTTCCGCAACTTTGCCACCTGCCGAGCATACGGATTTCCCGGGCCGCCGGGATTGCCTTGGGTGAAATGTCCCTGGTGGTTTCGTCCATTGGTTGGGGTGTCGGTCTTTGTCATCGTTATTCTCCAAAAATAGAGGTCATACTTCTTCCATTATTTTAGTATACAAAATTTCACTAAATAGCTCAATGGAAATCAACTTGAGAACCTGAAATTTTGGAGTAAAAACAGTGGTTCCAACATAAACAATGGGTAAGCTAAACCGCGTTAGTTAAGGAGGAGGCAGCGAAAGCCAACTTGGATGAGAACAGCCGCGCCGCTGTAGCCGAATTGGTGCGGGCAGCAAACCTGATTGAGGGAGAGACCGTCTAACCAAGGCAACTTTGCAGCGGAATCATTCAATTGACGGGAAAAATCACGATTTGAGGTTGGTCATGGAGAGGAATAAGGCTTATCGAAAAGCAGAAAAGAGGATCGAAGAAGCCCGCCGTACCGGGGCGACCGAACTCGATCTGGGTGGCATGATGCTCACTGAGCTGCCGGAGTCGCTGGGACAGCTCACGCAGTTGCAGACGCTGAACCTCAGAGCCAACCAACTGACGACGCTGCCGGAGTCGCTGGGACTGCTCACCCAGTTGCAGACGCTGAACCTCTCCAACAACCAACTGAAGAAGCTGCCGGAGTCGCTGGTCCTGATCACGAAGTTGAAGGAGATAGTCATAATCTACATACAACAAAAGTATATAA